>NZ_JBIVNX010000003.1:306707-383143 GCF_044753805.1 Streptomyces sp. NPDC093225 | reverse complement strand
AGGCCCGGGCCTGGGGTGGCCGCAGGCCAGGCCGAAGGCCCGAAGCCCCAGGGGTGGGCCTGCCGCAGGGCCTGCAGGCCACGACGCGTCAAGCGCCGAGGGGACCCACACACCACGGGACCCACCCCCGAAGCGAGCCGGCCATAGACCCGCCCACCCCCGGACGCCGTCCTCCCGCCTTCCCCCGAACGGACCACCCCCCCACGCCGACCCCGCGTGCCCGGGGGAGCATCGGAGCATGCGGCACCCCTCGACGCGGACCCGCCACCGCGCCCCGGCCGCCCTGGCCCTGCTGGGCGCGCTGGCCGCCGGGGCGGCCGGGTGCGCGGACGAGGAGGGTCTGCGCAGCGAGGGCGACCAGGGCGAGATCCACGCGCCCCTGACCCTGTGGAAGGACATCCACCCGGCGCCGCCCCCGCCCGGCCAGAAGCCCGGCCCGGCCGCGGTCGTGCCCGGGGCGCCCGCCGTGCCGGGCGGCGACCTGCGCCGTGCCGACGTCCTGGGCCTCGTACGGGCCGACATCGTCTCCGCCACCCGCGAGGACGACGGCACCGGCCGGCTGGTGGACCCGCGGGCCGTCCAGCGGCTGGCCCGGTGCGCGGAGCACGGGGACCCGGGCCCGGACTGCCCGGTGCGCTCCGCCGTCCTCCACGACCTGACCGGCGACGGCAAGGACGAACTGATCACGGCCGTGGACGTGGACGGGCGGCTGAGCGAGCTGCGGGTCTACGCCCTGCGCGACGACGGCGAGGTCGTCCGCGTACTGTCCCGGCGCGGCGTGCTGGCGGGCGTGGACGTGGCCGGCGGCCACCTGACCGTGCGCGAGCCCACCTCCAACCCCGGCCTGGCGTCGATCTCCGACTACGTCTGGGACCCGGACGCGGGCAGCATGGTGCTCAGCCAGCTCACCGTCGACGAGTGCCCCTCGGCCAAGGAGTCCGACACCCCCTGCCCGCAGAGCGGGGTCTGACGTGGCCGGGCCGCTGGGCAGCCTGCGCTGGAAGATCGCGGTCATCACGACCGCGGTGTGCTGCGCGGTGGCCGCCGTCCTCGGGATCCTCGTGCACAACGTGGTGGCCCGGCAGATCGTCGGCGAGATCCGCAAGGACACCCTCGCCCGCCTCGACCACGCCATGGGCCACTACGAGTACGGCACCACGCACGGCGACGTGAACAGCACCCTCGACCCGCCGCAGCTGCCCGGGCCGCTGAAGGTCCTGGTCCGGCACGGCGACACCGGCTCGATGGTCGGGGACCTGGACGGCAAACCCGTCATGTGGGCCGCCACCCCGGCCGACGGCAAGGCGCTGGCCGTCTGGCTGCCGTTCGGGGAGACCCGCAGGCGGCTCACCGACATCGACACCGCGATCCTCGCCTCCGCGGCGCTGGCGGC
This sequence comes from Streptomyces sp. NPDC093225, assembly GCF_044753805.1. Classification (NCBI taxonomy): domain Bacteria; kingdom Bacillati; phylum Actinomycetota; class Actinomycetes; order Kitasatosporales; family Streptomycetaceae; genus Streptomyces; species Streptomyces sp. NPDC093225. The sequence continues at coordinate 381,750 of NZ_JBIVNX010000003.1, read as the reverse complement.
GGGGCTGGTGGCGCTGGCCGGTCTCTTCCTCGCGGGCCGGATCAGCCGCCGGCTGGCGGCCACCGCGGCGGTGGCCCGGCGGATCTCGGCGGGCGACCTCGACGCCCGTACCGACTTCCCCACCGGCGGGGACGGCCGGCACCGCGACGAGGTGCGGGACGTCGCCGCCGCCCTCGACACGATGGCGGAGACCCTGCAGAGCCGGCTGGAGGCGGAGAAGCGCTTCACCGCGGACGTCGCGCACGACCTGCGCACCCCGCTGACCGGTTCGCTGGCCGCGGCCGACCTGCTGCCCGAGGGGCGCCCCAAGGAGATGATCAATGACCGGCTCAAGGCCCTGCACGCGCTCACCGAGGACCTGTTGGAGATCTCCCGGCTGGACTCCGGTGTGGAACGGGCCGACCTGGACCGGGTCGAACTCGGCCGTGCCGTCGAGCGGATCGTGGCGGCCACCCGGCTGGACACCGAGGTACGGGTCGTCCACGACGCCGTGGTGCTCACCGACCGGCGCCGACTGGACCGGATCCTGGCGAACCTCGTGGTCAACGCCCACAAGCACGGGGCGCCGCCGGTGGAGGTGACCGTCGACGGGCCGGTGGTCCTCGTGCGCGACCACGGCCCGGGCTACCCGTGGGACCTGATCGCCCAGGGACCGCGGCGCTTCCGCACCGAAGACCCGGGACGCGGCAAGGGGCACGGGCTGGGCCTGACCATCGTGGCCGGCCAGGCAGCGGTACTGGAGATCGAGTTGGAGTTCTCCAACTCGCCGGACGGCGGCGCGGTGACCCGCCTGCGCCTGCCCGTGCGCGATCCGCCGGACAGCGGTTGAGGGCCTGTTTCACGTGAAACAGGCCCTCAACTCACCACGAATCAGGCACTATCGGCCGACATCAGCTGCGGGTCACGCTCAGACGCCGATGTTCTTGCCGTCCGTGCGCCAGACCGAGACCACGGCCGGGCGGACGATCTTGCCCGGGCCGTCGGGCCACACCGACTGCGGGTTCTCGACGGAGGCACCGTCGATCTCGCCCGGGTGCTGCACGGCGACCAGGACGCGGCGGTCCTGGACCAGCGGGCCGCAGGTCTCGGCGCCGCGCGGCACCGTCAGGAACTGCTTCAGCTCGCCACGGCGCTCACCGGCGGTGGCGACGCCGAAGAGGCCGTCGTGGGAGCCGAGCTGGTTGCCGTCGGTGGAGATCCACAGGTTGCCGTGCGGGTCGAACGTGACGTTGTCCGGGCACGAGATCGGGCTGACCTTGTCCTTCGGGAAGCCCGCGAAGAAGGTGGCCGGGTCGTTCGGGTCGCCGGCGACCAGGAACAGGCGCCAGGCGAAGCCGTCCGAGGACGGGTCGTCGAAGTGCTCGGCGAGCTCCAGGATCTGGCCGTGCTTGTTGGCGTTGCGCGGGTTGGCCTCGTCGGCCGGCGCCTTGCCGGGCAGGCCGCGGTTGCTGTTGTTCGTGAGCACCACGTACACGCGGCCGGTGCGCGGCGAGGGCTCGATGTCCTCGGGGCGGTCCATCTTCGTGGCGCCCACCTTGTCGGCGGCCTGGCGCGTGAAGACGTACACCTCCTCGGCGGTCATGCCCTCGACGTGCGAGACGGCGCCGTCCGCGGTGGCGGTGGCGAGCGGGATCCACTGGCCGGTGCCGTCGAACCAGCCGTCGGCCGGGAGCTTGCCGGTGCCGTCGATCTCGGCGGCCGGGGAGTCGCCGGTGAGCTTGGCGACGTACAGGGTGCCCTCGTCGAGCAGGGTCAGGTTGTGCTCGTGCGCGGCGCGGGACGTGCCCTTCTTCATCCGCTTGCCGGAGACGAACTTGTAGAAGTAGTCGAAGCGCTCGTCGTCGCCCATGTAGACGACCGGACGGCCGTCCTCGGTCAGCCGCGGCTGGGCGCCCTCGTGCTTGAAGCGGCCGAGCGCGGTGCGCTTGCGCGGGGTCGACTGCGGGTCGTACGGGTCGAGCTCGACGACCCAGCCGAAGCGGTTGACCTCGTTGGGCTCCTGGGCCACGTCGAAGCGCTTGTCGAAGCGCTCCCACTTGCGCTCGGTGGCGCCCGGGGTGATGCCGTAGCGCTTCAGGCGGGCGACCTGGACCGGGTCGGTGGCGCTGTCGGCGTTGGCGAAGTACTGGTTGACGTTCTCCTCGCCGTGGAGCGTGGTGCCCCACGGGGTGGTGCCGCCGGAGCAGTTGTTCAGCGTGCCGAGGACCGTCGTGCCCGACGGGTCGGCGGAGGTCTTCACCAGGTCGCTGCCGGCGGCCGGGCCGGCGAGGCGGAACTCGCTGGTGGCGGTCAGGCGGCGGTTCAGCTCGTGGCGGCGGACGGAGGTCAGCTTGCCGCTGCGGTGGTCCTCCTGCACGACGACCACGCCGAGGCCATGCGCGGCCCAGGCGATCTCGACCTGCTCGCGGGTCGGGTTCTGCGGGTCGTACTTCTCGAACATCAGGTTCTCGTCGGTGTACTCGTGGTTCGCGACGAGGACCTGCTGGCGCTCGTACCCGCTGCCGAGCGGGAGGAGGGCGAGGAAGTCGTTGTTGTAGCCGAACTGGCCGGCCTGGGCGGCGGCGGTCTGCTTCTTCGGGTCGAAGGCGGGGGCGCCGCGGAGGATCGGGTCGCCCCAGCGGATCACGACGTTCTGGTCGTAGCCGCCGGGGACCGTGACCTTGTCGTCGGTGTTCGGGGCGACGGCCGCGAAGCGCAGGCCGCGGGCGCCGAGGGCGGATCCGGTCGCGGCCGCGTCGGCCGCGTGGCCGCCGGCGGCCACGGCCTGCGCGCCGCCCCGGCCGACGACGGCGGTGGTGCCGGCGGCCGCGGCGACGGTCACGACGGCGGCGGTGCGCAGCATGGCCCGGCGGGAGAGGGCCCCGGCTATGACGTCGCCGACGTACTCGTTGTCGCTGGTGTTCGGCACCTCGTGGAAGCACGCGTCACCACAGCGGTAGCGGCAGGTCAGCGCGGAACGGCCGCCGGCGTGCGGGGTGCTGATGAGCGGCAGGAGTTTGCGCACGTATGTCCTCCGGTGAGCTACACGGCGACGCCCCCTGCGCCGACAACGTGTCGGAAACGATTCCGGAGGTGAACGTAGGAGCGCGGTGCGCCGCAGCGGCGGCGCGGGCGTGAACGAGGGGTTAATCCGTCGCGAATGCGCGGGAGTTCGAGCTGGCGGGTGGTTCAGCGGACGGACCGGCGTTCACTCACGCGGCCCCGGCGCGGTCGCGTACCGCCTCCCCATCCCTTGTTACAGGGGGCGATCCCGATAACCTTACGTGTCCACTCTGGTCAGGGATCTTTCGCCAATTACCCCGCAGGACGGACAAACATCGCACCCCAGCTCATGCGAAAGGCCTCGCCCATGGGTATCCGGAGTTTGTTGCGCAAGGTGTTCGGCCGCGAGCGTGCGGAGGCGACCACCGATACCGAGCAGGCGGAGCGGACCGAGGCGATGGTCCCGGCGCAGTCGCCGGCCCCGGACGGGAATCTGGCCCCGCTGGACGCTGCGGCCGAGCTGGTGGCCGCCTCCTTCGACAACCCGACCGTCCCGTCCCAGTCCGCCCCGCGCGAGACCGAGCCGGCCCTCCTCGGCCCCGCCGAGCCGGCCCCCCGCCCGTCGCTGGACACCCCCGCCGACCCCACGGTCCCCGAGGCCCGCCGCGAATCCGCCCCGGGCGCCCCGAAGGCCACCGCCCCCGCCGACGCCGCGGCCGTGGAGGCCGTGACCGAGGCCGAGGCCGTGACCGAGGCCGAGGCCGAGAGCGCCGAGCCCGCCGAGGCCACCGAGCCCGCTGCCCCGGTGACGGCCGAGGCGGAGGCCGCCGAGGCCGAGGCCCCCGAGGTCGAGGCGCCGGCCGCCGAGGTCGAGGTGACCGAGGCCGAAGCCCCTCAGGCCGAGGAACCGGCCGCCGAGGTCGAAGCCGCCGATGCGGAGCCGACGGCAGCGGACGCCGAGCCGGAGGCCGTGACGCCGGACGCCGAGGCCGAGGCCGAGGCCGTGACCGCGGACGCCGCCGAGGCCGAGGCCTCCCAGGCCGAGGAGCCGGCCGCCGCCGACGCGGTGGCCGCCGAGGTCGAGGTCGCCGAGGTGGAGCCGGTGGCAGCGGACACCGAGGCCGAGCCCGTCGCCGCCGAGGTCGAGGCCGAGCCCGTCGCCGCCGTCGCCGCCGAGGTCGAGGCCGAGCCCGTCGCCGCCGTCGCCGCCGAGGTCGAGGCCGAGGTCACCGGAGCGGAGCCCGAGCCCGAGGCGGCAGAGCTGGAGCACGAGGCCCCGGCCGTGGCGGCCGAGCCCTCGCAGGCAGAGCCCGAGGCCGAGGCCACGGCGCCCGAGGCCGGGACGGACGCGGCGGCAGCGGAGCCCGAGGCGGCAGAGGGCGGCCCCGCCCTCCCGCTGGCGCAGGTCCGCGCCGCGGCCAAGGCGCTCGCCGACCCCTACAAGGCGGCCGGAAACGTGCTCCGCGGCCGCGGCCGCGCCGGCGCCCGCGCGAAGGTCTACCTGGTCCTCGACCGGTCCGGCTCGATGCGCCCGTTCTACAAGGACGGCAGCGCCCAGCACCTCGCCGACCACGCCGTCGCCCTCGCCGCGCACCTCGACGAGGCGGCCACCGTCCACACCGTCTTCTTCTCGACGGACATCGACGGCACCACCGACCTGACCCCGGCCACCCACGCCACCGTCGACGAGACCCACGCCGCCCTCGGCCACATGGGCCGCACCAGCTACCACCGCGCCGTCGAGCAGGTCCTGGAGCACGTCAAGGGCTCCGAGGACGGGCCGGTCCTGGTCGTCTTCCAGACCGACGGCGCCCCCGACGCCAAGCAGCCGGCCCGCCAGGCCCTGGCGGAGGCGGCGGAGGCGGCCAAGCACGTCCACTGGCAGTTCGTCGCCTTCGGCGAGCACGACAACAAGGCCTTCGACTTCCTGCGCAAGCTCGACGCCGAAGCCGAGAACGCCGGCTTCTTCCACGCCGGCCCCGCCCCGCGCGAACTCGCCTCCTCCGCCCTGGTCAAGGGCATCCTGGGCGACTTCCTCCGCTGACCGGTGCCGAACCGGCGCTCCCCGGAGCACCGGTCGGCGACCACCGGGCCCGTCGGCCCGGCGTTCACCTCAGGGCCCCGCGCGGTACGACCTCGCGGGGCCCTCGCCTTTGACCCGGCGGGGCCGCCCGCTCCGGCACGGCTGCGGCCGGACGTACTGGAGCGGGCAACTCCGTACAACTCTCAGGAGGGTTCGGCGGTCTCCGCTCCGTACGTCCACTGCGACATCGGGGGCCACGCCATGAACCACCCGGACCACCTGGACCGGCTGAACCACCCGGACCACCCACCGGCCGGCCGGCGCCGCCGCGCCACCGCGGCGGCCGCCGTCCTCGCCGCCGTCGCCGGCGTCCTGCCCGCCCTCGCGGCGGGCCCGGCGGCCGCCGTCCCGCCCGCCCCGGCCGCGGGCACCGCGTCCGCCGCCACCCCGCTCCGCTGGCCCCAGCCCTGGGGCGCCGCCGCACGGCTCACCGGCACCTCCGCGGAGCGCGACGTCCGCGGACTCGTCGTGCTCCCCGACGGTTCGGCCGTCACGCTGTGGACCCAGAAGTCCTCCCCCGCCGCCGCGGAGAGCCCGCTGTACGCGGCCGTGCGCCGGGCCGGCACCGACACCTGGGGCGCGCCGGCGCGGCTGACCGCGCCCTCGGCCCGGGTGCGCGAGGTGAAGGTGGTCGCGGCCGGCACCGGGGCCGTCGCCGTCTGGACCGAGGCCCCCGACGCCGCCCCGGGCAGCAAGGGCGGGGAGCGGATCGTGAGCAGCGGCCTGACGGCCGGCGGTTGGTCGGCACCCGCCCCGGTGGCCGGCTCCGAGCCGGGCCGGACGCTCGCCGGGCTGGACCTGGCGGCGGGCCGGAAGGGCACCGTCACCGCCGTCTGGACGCGCGGCGAGCCGGAGGGCGAGACGCCGCGCGAGGTGCACGCCGCCACCCGGAGCGCGGCCGGTGCCTGGTCCGCCGGCGTGCGGGTGAGCGTCGACCCCACGGGCCAGGACGGCGCCATCGAGGGCGGCGCCCCCCATCTGGCCGTCGACGCCCGCGGGAACACCGTGGTCGCCTACGCCCACGTGATCAGCAGCGACGCCGGCGTGCCCTACACGGCGACCCTGCCCGCGGGCGCGAGCACCTGGAACGCCCCGGTCCGCCACCGCGACCCCTTCGAGTGGTCCCGGCCGCCGCGGCTGGCCGCCGGTCCCGACGGCACGGTGGCCCTGATCTGGTCGGGCTACGGCAGCACCGGGAAGAGCCCCGTCCAGGTCAAGACCACGCGGGACGCGGCGGCCGGCTGGCCGGACGAGCGGTCCACCGTGCAGCCCGACGGGATCACCGACCTGCCGGAGCCGCAGCTGTCCGCCGACGGCGCGATCACCCTGGTCGGGAGGGACCGGCTGGGCGGCTACACGTACGCCACCACCCTCGCCGAGGGCGCGCGCACCTGGTCCGAGGCTCGGGACCTCACCCTCGGCGGCACCGACGAGCAGTACGACGTCTCCACCGGCCCGGACGGTACCGTGCGGGCGGTGTGGGCCGAGCACCGCGACGGCCCGGACGAGGCCGTCCTGGTCCAGGGCACCCGCGGCCCCGACGGCACGTGGACCACGTCCCGCCTGAAGACGCCCGCGGGCCGGGGCTTCGACGCGGAGGTCGCGGCCGGGCCGGACGGCCGCGCGGTGGCGGTCTGGTCCCGGCGGGGCGGCCAGGACGCGAACACGCTGTGGACCGCCCGTACGGTGCCGCAGGCCGAGGTCGTGTCCGCGGCCGTCCCGGCCCTCGCGAAGCTCGCGGGCACCACGAGCGGGAGCAGGGCGTGGGCGCCGGTCTGGAAGCTGGACCGGCCGGTGTCCGCCTGGTCGCTGGCGCTGACGGACCGGCGGGGCGAGACCGTCCGCACCCTGTCCGGCTCCACCACCACCTCGACCGTCGCACCCGTCTGGAACGGCCGGACCGCCGGCGGCGCCCTGCCGCCCAACGGACCGCTGTCCTGGCACCTCAGCGTCACCCCCGCGTCGGCGGCGGGCCGGGGCGTCCTCGCCGCCGGCCGGGTCACCGTGACCGGCGGAAGGGTGGCCGCCCGCGATCTCGGCGGACCCGGCGGTCTGCTCGACGGAACCGGCGACCTGCTCGCGCGGACCGCGGACGGCGGCATCCGCACGCTGTACGGCGACCGGGCCACCGGCACCTTCAAGGGCGGCACCACCGGCGCGGGCTGGGCCAAGGGCACCCGCCCCGTCCCCCTGGGCGACGTGAACGGCGACCGCTGCAACGACGTCCTCGCGGCCCTGCCGGGCGGCGAACTCCGCCTCTACACGCCCGCCTGCGGCGCACCGCTCACGCCCGGCACCCGGCACAAGGTCCTCGGCCAGGGCTGGAACCGGTACGACGTCCTCACCTCGCCCGGCGACGTCGACGGCGACGGCCGCGCCGACCTCGTCGCCCGCGAGGGGTCGACCGGCAGGCTGTACGTGTTCGGCACGACCCGCACCGGGCTCAAGCCGCGCGTCGCGGTGAGCGGCACCTTCAAGGGCTACAAGAAGATCGTCGGCGCCGGCGATCTCGACGGCGACGGACTCGGCGACCTGCTGCTCCAGGACGAGGGGAACGCGCTGTGGCGCATGGACGGCAAGGGGCGCGCCGGCTCCTTCTTCCGCCGGGTGCTGCTGGACCGGGACTGGGGCCGCTCGTACGACGCCGTCGTGGGCGTCGGTGACCTGACCGGCGACGGGTGGGACGACCTCGTCGCCCGCGACCGCACGGGCCGGGCCTGGCGCTACTCGGGCAACGCCGAGGGCAGGCTCCGTGCGCCGGTGCGGATCGCCACCGGCTGGCAGGGCTACACCGGGCTGTTCTAGCCGTTGTGACCGGACACCCCCGGGGGCGTCCGGGAACGCGGACGGGGCCCGGGATCCACACGTGTGGATCCCGGGCCCCGTCACGGCGTACGGCGGGCCCGGCGGGCCGGCGGTCAGTGCGCGCCGGCGTCCGGGTGGACGGCCTCGGAGACCGGGCGGTCGCCGGTCGCCTTCTTCTCGACCGGCTTGCGCAGGGCGATGTTCAGCTCGCGCAGGCGGGCCTCCTCCAGCTCCGTCGGCGCGCCCATCATCAGGTCCTGGGCGTTGCCGTTGAGCGGGAAGGCGATGGTCTCGCGGATGTTCGGCTCGTCGGCCAGGAGCATCACGATGCGGTCCACGCCCGGGGCGATGCCGCCGTGCGGCGGGGCGCCGTACTGGAAGGCGCGGAGCATGCCGGCGAACTCGGTCTCGACGGTCTCGCGGCTGTAGCCGGCGATCTCGAAGGCCTTGAACATGATGGCGGGCTCGTGGTTCCGGATGGCGCCGGAGGACAGCTCGATGCCGTTGCAGACGATGTCGTACTGCCAGCCGAGGACGTCCAGCGGGTCCTGGGTCTCCAGGGCCTCCAGGCCGCCCTGCGGCATCGAGAAGGGGTTGTGCGAGAAGTCGATCTTGCCGGTCTCCTCGTCCTTCTCGTACATCGGGAAGTCGACGATCCAGGCGAACCGGAAGACGTTCTCCTCGAACTGCCCGGCGCGCTTGGCGGCCTCGACGCGGACGGGGCCCATGATCTTGGAGACCTCGTCGAAGTCGCCGGCGCCGAAGAACACGGCGTGGCCCGCGGCCAGGCCCAGGCGCTCGGTGAGGACCTTGACGTTCTCCTCGGTGAGGAACTTCGCGATCGGGCCGGTCAGGGCGCCCTCCTCGCCGACGCGGACCCAGGCCAGGCCCTTCGCGCCGAGCGAGACGGCGAAGTCGCCGAGGCCGTCGAAGAACTTGCGCGGCTGGTCGCCGGTGTTCGGGACGGCGAGGGCACGCACGTGCTTGCCCGCGAAGGCCTTGAACTCGGAGTTCTCGAACACGTCGGTGATGTCGACGAGTTCGAGGTCGGTGCGCAGGTCGGGCTTGTCGTTGCCGTACTTCAGCATCGACTCGCGGAACGGGATGCGCGGGAACGGCGAGGTGACGTGGCGGCCGCCGCCGAACTCCTCGAAGAGCTCGGTCATGAGCTTCTCGATCGGCTGGAAGACGTCCTCCTGCTCGACGAAGGACATCTCCACGTCGAGCTGGTAGAACTCGCCCGGCGAGCGGTCCGCGCGGGCGTCCTCGTCGCGGAAGCAGGGCGCGATCTGGAAGTAGCGGTCGAAGCCGGAGATCATCAGCAGCTGCTTGAACTGCTGGGGCGCCTGCGGCAGGGCGTAGAACTTGCCCGGGTTCAGGCGGGACGGCACCACGAAGTCGCGCGCGCCCTCGGGGGAGGTCGCGGTCAGGATCGGGGTGGCCATCTCGTTGAAGCCGAGGGCGCGCATCTTGTCGCGGATCGCGCCGATGACGGACGAGCGCAGCATGATGTTGCGGTGCATGCGCTCGCGGCGCAGGTCGAGGAAGCGGTACTCCAGGCGGCGCTCCTCGTTGACGCCGTCGTCCGTGTTGATCGTGAACGGCAGGGGGGCGGCCGCGCCGAGCACCTCGACCTCGGCGGCCTCGATCTCGATCTCGCCGGTGGCGAGGTCGGGGTTGATGTTCTCGGCGCCGCGGGAGACGACCTTGCCGTCGACGCGGACCGTGGTCTCCTTGGACAGCTTGTCCAGGACCTCGGCCGCCTTGGTGCCCGGACGGGCCACGAGCTGCGTGATGCCGTAGTGGTCGCGCAGATCGATGAAGAGGATGCCGCCCAGGTCTCGACGATTGTGCAGCCAGCCGCTCAGCCGGACGTCGGAGCCGACGTCAGAGGCGCGGAGCTCGCCGCAGGTGTGGGACCTGTACCGATGCATCGTTCATCCAGTTCTTCGCGACAGCGCGCCGCGGGTCTCGCGACGCGATAGCAGGGTGGAATTCAACCCTGTCAAGGTTACCGTCCGGGCGCGACCGGTAGCCCGCCCGTTTCCGCGCCCCGGCCGGGCCCCTCCGGGCGCCGCGTCCGGAGCGCGCACCCCCTCGCCGACCTGTAAGGATGAGGTAATGCGCACCGAGGACGTCCTGGCCGCGATCGCGACCGGCATGTGGCGGTGGGACAACGCCTCCGGGACGGTCGCCCTCGACGGCGAGGCGGCCCGCCTGCTCGGGTTGCCCCCGGAGCCGGCCACCCTCCCCGAGGCGGCGGCCCGGTCCCGTTTCCACCCCGTGGACTGGAACGAGATCAACGCGATCGTGAACCTCGCCGTGGCCGAGGGCACCCTCGCCGAGGCCCGGCTGCGCATCGTGGACGAGGACGGCCGGGTGCTGCGCACCGTCCGCAGCCGCTCCAAGCCGGTCTTCCACGAGGACCGGGACGGCCACCGCGACTACCGCCTGATCGGCACCATCCAGGAGATCGCCGAGCCCCAGCCCGGCACCACCGCGGCCCACACCACCGTCACCGGCGACTGGCGGCGCTCCCGCGAGGCGTTCCTGCTGGACGCCGGCCGGGCGCTGGCCGAGGCCCGCTCCACCTCCGAGGTGCTGCGGGTGGCGGCCTCGCTGTCGATGCCCGGCTTCAACCCGGACGGGCTGGCCGTCTTCGGCGTGGCCGGCGACCGGCTGTCGATCATCGGCCACCACGGGCACCTGCCCGGCGACGACGTGCCCTTCTCCGACATGCGCCTGGACACCGACTACCCGGCGGCCGAGGTGGTGCGTACCGGCCGGGCCATCTACCTGCCGACCCCGGAGGAGTACCGGCGGCGCTTCCCGGCCACCTGGCCGCTGGCCCAGCGCTTCGGGCGGGAGTCGTGGGCGTTCCTGCCCCTGATCGTGGCCGGCCGCACGATGGGCGCCTGGATGGCCGCCTTCAAGCACCCGGTGACCTTCTCTCCCGACGAGCGCTCCGTGCTCACCACCGTGGCGCGGATGCTGGCCCAGGCCCTGCAGCGGGCCGTGGTGGCCGATTCGGAGCGGGAGCTGACCACGGGGCTGCAGCGCTCGATGATGCCCTCCCTGGGCGGCCCGGTGCCGGGCATGACGGTGGCCGCGCGGTACGTGCCCACCGGCGGCGGCCTCCAGGTCGGTGGCGACTGGTACGACATGATCCCCCTGCCGTCGGGCCGGTTCGCCCTGGTCATCGGGGACGTCCAGGGGCACGACGTGCGGGCCGCGGGCCTGATGGGCCAGCTGCGGATCGCCGTCCGGGCGTACGCCTCCGAGGGCCACCGACCGGACGCGGTGCTCTCCCGGGCCTCCCGCTTCCTGGCCGGGCTGCACGCCGGCGCGGAGGGGGCCGCCGAGCCGTGCGACGACGCCGCCGGCCCCCGCTTCGCGACCTGCCTGTACGTCGAGTGCGACCCGCAGACCGGGGTGCTGGAGGTGGCCCGGGCCGGGCACCCCGACCCGGTGGTCCGGATGACCGACGGGACGGTGCTGATGCGCCCGACCGCCGGAGGGCTGCCGCTGGGCATCGTGCCCGACACCGACTACCCGACCACCCGCTTCGCGCTGGAGCCGGGCGAGACGATGATGCTGTGCACCGACGGGCTGATCGAGACCGGCGGGCACGACCTCGACACCGGCTGGGCGCGGCTGCGCGCGGTCCTGGAGGACGGGGCGTACGCCGCCGAGGACCTGGAGAAGCTCGCCGACGCGCTGGTCTCCGCCGTGCACGGGCCCTCCTCGCACCACACCACCGGCCCGCTGGCCGACCGTCGCGAGGACGACATCGCCGTGCTGCTGCTGTGCCGCGAGGGCGCGGGCCGCGGCCCCGGCGAGCCGGTGGCGCACCCGAAGCGGCCGGCCCGGCGCACGATGCTGACGGTCGCCCAGGCCGAGCCGGAGCGGATCGCGGGTGCCCGCCGCCAGATCAGGGAGCTCCTCCACGACTGGGCGGACCCCGAACAGGTGGACGCGGCCGAGCTGATGGTCTCGGAGATGGTCACCAACGTGCTGCTGCACACCGACGGCGACGCGATGCTGCTGGCCGAGGCCGTCGGCGAGCTCGGCCGGCGACGGCTGCGCGTCGAGGTGGCCGACGGCAGCGACGAACTCCCCCACATGCGGCACCCGAACGAGATGTCCTCCAGTGGGCGCGGCGTGCTCCTGATGGAGATGCTGGCCGACGACTGGGGCGTCGACCCGCGCGGCGAGGGCAAGTCGATCTGGTTCGCCCTCCACGAACGCTCCGAACCGCAGCCGGACTGACCCGGTCGCGCGGGGGCGGCGTGGTGCAATGGCCGCGTGAGCTCCCTGCTGCCCGAGCCCGTGCGCCGGCTCGCCGCCTGGTGCGTCGTCCTCCTCCTCGTCACCGGCGTGGTGGCGGTCCTGGTCTGGCTGTGCGTCCTCTTCCAGACGGCGGTCACCCCGGTCCTGCTCGCCCTGCTCGGCGCCGCGCTGCTCGGCCCGCTGCACCGCCGGCTGGTGCGGGTGCACGTGCACCGGTCGCTGGCGGCCGCCCTCACCTGCCTCGCCGTCCTCGCGGTGGCCGGCGGGGCGACGTACATCGTGGTGACGGCCCTGGTGAAGACCGGGGACCAGATCGTGGCGGGCCTGCACAAGGCGGGCCAGGACCTGGCCGGGCGCTTCGGGGCGGCCGGCACCTCGCTGGAGGACGTGGCCGCGAACGCCAAGGACCTGCTGGCGGACTTCGGCGGCACCGCCTCCTCCGGGGTGCTGACGGGCCTGAGCGTGGTGGCGCAGGCGGCCGCCATGGGGGTGCTGTCGCTGCTGCTGCTCTTCTTCTTCCTGCGCGACTCCGACCGGGCGGCCGGCGCGCTGCGCTCCCTGGCCCCGCGGTCGACCGGGGACTTCGTCGAGGCCCTGGCGCGGCGGGCCTTCGGGGCCGTCGAGGGCTACATGCGCGGCACCACCTTCGTCGCCCTGATCGACTCGGTGTGCATCACGGTCGGCCTGCTGGTGCTCGACGTGCCGGGCGCGGTCGGCCTCGGCGCGCTGGTCTTCGTGGGCGCGTACATCCCCTACGTCGGCGCCTTCATCTCCGGCTCGGTGGCCGTGCTGGTGGCCTTCGGGGACCAGGGGTGGGCGACCGCGCTGTGGGTGCTGGGCGTGGTGCTGGCCGTCCAGCTGCTGGAGGGGAAGGTGTTCACACCGATGATCCAGAGCCGGACCGTGCACATGCACCCGGCGGCGGTCATGGTGGCGATCACGGCGGGGGCCAGCGCGGCCGGCGTCCTGGGCATGCTGCTGGCCGTCCCCGTGGTGGCCGCCGTCACGGGCATCGCCGCGGAGCTGCGCGCCCGCTACGCGCCTGCGGCCGGGCCCGCCACGGAGTGAGGGCCCGGCCGCACGCTCAGTCCTCCGCCGGTCCGGCGCCGCGGTGGCCCAGGCCCGTGTGGGCGTGGGCGGCGGCCGGGATGACGCCCAGGCGGCCGGCCTGGAAGTCGTCGAAGGCCTGCTGGAGTTCGGCGCGGGTGTTCATGACGAACGGCCCGTAGTGCGCCATCGGCTCCCGGATCGGGCGGCCACCCAGCAGGACGATCTCCAGGTCCGGCGCGTGGGAGTCCTGCGACGCGTCCGCGCGCACGGTCAGCGACCCGCCGTCCCCGAACACCGCCGTCTGACCGGTCTGCACGGGCCGCCGCTCGGCGCCGACGGTGCCGCGGCCGGCCATCACGTACGCGAGGGCGTTGAAGTCCTCGCGCCACGGGAGGGTGATCTGCGCGCCCGGCGTGACGGTCGCGTGGATCATCGTGATCGGGGTGTGGGTGATGCCGGGCCCCTTGTGGCCGTCCAGCTCACCGGCGATCACGCGGAGCAGGCCGCCGCCGTCGGGGGTGGACAGCAGCTGGACGCTGCCGCCGCCGATGTCCTGGTAGCGCGGCGGCATCATCTTGTCGGAGGCCGGGAGGTTCACCCACAGCTGGAGGCCGTGGAAGAGCCCGCCGCTGACGACGAGGGACTCCGGCGGGGCCTCGATGTGGAGCAGACCCGACCCGGCGGTCATCCACTGCGTGTCGCCGCCGTTGATGACCCCGCCGCCGCCGTGGCTGTCCTGGTGCACGAACGTGCCGTCGATCAGGTAGGTGACGGTCTCGAAGCCGCGGTGCGGGTGCCAGGGCGTGCCCTTGGGCTCGCCGGGCGCGTACTCCACCTCGCCCATCTGGTCCATCATGATGAACGGGTCCAGGTACTGGTACTTGATCCCGGCGAACGCGCGGCGCACCGGGAAGCCCTCGCCCTCGAATCCGGCGGGCGCGTCCACCACGCCCAGCACCTTCCGGGCGACCGTTCCCTGACCGGGCTCCGCGACCCGGGGGAGCGTCAACGGGTTCTCAACAGTCACTGCAGGCATGGTCCGGACCTCCTTCTGCGTCGAGTTTAGTTGAAACTCGAACTTTCCGCGACCCCTGCAACGTACCCGGTCCCGCCCCGCATTCCCGGTCGGTCGCACCCCTCCACTGTCGCCCCACCGGCCCCGACCGTCGACGCCACCGCGCCTTCCCCCGTGTGGGCGATGGCAGCGCCACGACTTTCGAAGTACCTTCAAATTCATGGCTGCCGACCCGTCTGCCGTGCACTTCTCAGAGCTGGTCAACAAGAACCGCAAGACCTTGTCCCGGCTCAAGCGGTACCGCCGTCTGCTCCTCATGCGCCGGGACGGTGAGGACCTGGTCCTCACCACAGCGGCGCGCGCGGAGCAGGACCAGGCCGTGGTCTCGGCCGCCACCCGCATGCTCGCCGCGATCGCCCGCCGCGATCCCGGGCGCATGGCACTCCTGCTCGACCTGCTGCCCGAGGCGTTCCCCTGGGTGCGCTTCCTGCCGCAGCCGGACCTGCACGCGTTCGCGGTCGAGCTCGTCGAGACGATGCGCGCCGCGGATCCACTGGGCAACTCGGCGTCGGTGGCGCAGTTGCTGGCCGCATGGCAGCACACGGCCGAAGCGCACTCCGACCCGGAACTGCTCGCCGCCCTGACCGCGGACCATGCGGAGGACTACGGCCCGGTACCCGCCCCCGAGCACCAGAGGTGACGCCGGCGCGCGGCGACCGCGCCGCCCCACCGGCACCCGGGGGGCAGTGGGAGGTGCGCTTCGCGGACGCCGCGGCGGCCAAAGGCTGGGAGAACCTCTGCCAGCAGGCCCCGGAGAACACGTACCGCGCGTGGCTCGCTCTCCGTACCGATCCGCGGCCGGTGGTGGAGACGCCGCGACATCACCGGCTCAAAGGGTCCCTCGCCCACGGGACCTACCGCGGCCGCACCTGCGAGCAGTGGCAGATCGAGGTCACGGGAGCAGGACGCATCTGGTACCTCCTGGACACGGCACGTGACACCTGCTGGCTCACTTACGCCGGGACGGCCCATCCCCGGGCGACCGACCGCTGACCACACCCCGAGGGCCCTGGGGCGGGACGCTCCGGGGCCCTCGTCGGTGCGTGAGCGGACAGCCGGTGTGGGGCCGGCCGGGTGGGGCGGAGGGCGCCCCCGTGGCCCCGATCCCCCGTGGCCCCGCCCTCCGCGCCTCCACTCTCCGCCGCGGGACGCGCGACCGCGATGCTTTCGGGCACCGCCGAAGCGATCCCGGATCGAAGCCCCGGCAGGCCGCCCCGTGGTGTGTGGGGGAGGCGCTTGAGGCGGTAGGGCAGGCTGGTCCGGAGGCGGGCCCGGGCCGGAGGTGGCCGCAGGCCAGGCCGAAGGCCCAAAGCCTCCGGGGTGGGCCTGCCGCAGGGCCTGCAGGCCCTGCCGGGTCAAGCGCCGAGGGGACCCACACGCCACGGGGCGGCCACCCAAGCGAGCCCACCCCGACACCGCAGCGCGGTCGAGCGACCCCAGCCGCCACACCCATCACAGCCCGACTCCCGCACTCACCCACTCACCGCCACCCGCTTCCACCCGCACCCGCACCGGCACCCGCACCCACACCGTCACCCCCACCCCCACCCCACTCACCAACTGCTGTGCAGCAGCTCGACCCCCAACCCCGTGACCGAGTGCAGCACGGCCTTCCCGTCCCGCTCGGTGGTGATCAGGCCGGCGGCCCGCAGCGTGCGGGTGTGCTCCGAGACCGAGGGCAGGCTGATGTCGAGGGCACGGGCCAGCTCGCTCGTGGTGCGCCGCTGCGTCAGGGACTGCAGCACGGCCGCCCGGGTACGCCCCAGCAGCGCGTCCAGCGCCCCGCCCGCCGGCCCCGCCCCGGCCAGCGGCAGCGGCGTCATCGCCGGGTAGAGCAGGACGTACGAGCCGTCCGGCCGCTCGGCGAGCAGCGGACGCCCCGTCCAGAAGGCCGAGGGCATCAGCTGCAGCCCGCGCCCGGCCGGCCGCACCTCGTAGTCCGGGGGCAGCCCGACCTCGAAGGTCGTGCCCGACCAGCGGGCCGCCGGGTGGGTGCTGGCCAGCGCGGCGCGGATGCCGTGCGCCGCCATCAGACGGGTGCGCCAGGCCACGTCGGCGTGGAACGACTGCCGGATGCGCGGCCAGTACGGGGCCACCACGGTCTCGTAGCCGGCCCGCAGCGCGCCTTCGAGTCCGTCCCAGGCGTCCCGGTCCCGGCGCCACAGCGCCCGCAGCCAGGAGTCGGGCCCCGGTGCGCGGCCGGCCGCCGTGCGGAACTGCCCCGCGGTCAGGTCCGGGGCGGCCGCCCGGACGGCCGCGAGGGCCTCGTCGAGACCGGCGACGTACGGCTCCACGAAGGCGGGGTTGTCACCGTCCGGCCTCAGCAGGTCCAGCAGGGGCCGCACGCGGTCCGGCAGCTCGCGCGCCAGCCGGCCGCGCCAGCGGCCGAAGACGGCGGCCTCGTCGGTGCGCTGCCACGCGGTCAGCGCGAGGGCCAGCTCGACCAGCGGGTAGGGCTCCGGGGCGAAGGTGACGCCCAGCAGGTCCTCCGCGCCGAAGTGCACCCGCAGCAAGCCGCCCCCCTCCGCACGCGCGGCCGCCCGCACACGCGGCGACCCGCGCGGTCCCTGTCCGTCTATCCGTACATGCGGCGCATCGCGAAGTCGACCATCTGCTCCACGGCCTTCGCGTCGAAGACCATCCGGTGGTCGCCCTCCATGTCGAGGACGAAGCCGTACCCGGTCGGCAGCAGGTCGATCACCTCGGCACCGGTGATGACGAAGTACTTGGACTCCTTGCCCGCGTACCGGCGCAGCTCCTTGAGCGTGGTGAACATGGGGATCACCGGCTGCTGCGTGTTGTGCAGGGCGAGGAAGCCCGGGTTGTCGCCGCGCGGGCAGTAGACCTTCGACGTGGCGAAGATCTGCTGGAAGTCCTCGGCGGCGAGCTGCCCGGTGGTGAAGGCGCGTACGGCGTCCGCGAGCGACGGCGGGGACGGCTCGGGGTACAGCGGCTGCTCGGCGTACCCGCCGGCCATGCCCCCCGCCATCGGCTGGCCCATCGGCATGCCCATCTGCTGCGCCGCCTGCGGCGGGGGCTGGGGAGCCGCGTACTGCTGCTGCCCGGGCGCGTTCTGGTCGTAGCCGTACATGCGGCACAGACTACTGAGTCCCCCGCCCGCCCGCCGCAGGCACCGGGGCACAGGCCCCCATCGCGGCCCGAACGCTCCTCGATCCGGCCGAAACCGTTCCTTCCGCCCGCGGGCCCCGCACCCTTTGACCGGACCCGCCCGCTTGACCCCCGTCACAGTCGCACGCCGGGGGTTGCCCTTATTACTGGCGGGTAGCATCATCAGTAGCTACTTGCTGGTAGATAACCGACCTGCTTACGGAGCCGTCGCCATGGGGCACTACAAGTCGAATCTGCGGGACATCGAGTTCAACCTCTTCGAGGTCCTCGGCCGCGACAACGTGTACGGCGCCGGCCCGTTCGCCGAGATGGACGCCGAGACCGCGAAGGACATCCTGTCCGAGATCGCCCGTCTCGCCGAGAACGAGCTGGCCGCCTCCTTCGAGGACGCGGACCGCAACCCGCCGGTCTTCGACCCCGAGACCAACACCGCCCCGGTGCCGGCGTCCTTCAAGAAGTCCTACAAGGCCTTCATGGACTCCGAGTACTGGCGCCTGGGCCTGCCCGAGGAGATCGGCGGCACCGTCTCCCCGCGCTCCCTGATCTGGGCCTACGCGGAGCTGCTGCTCGGCGCGAACCCGGCCGTCTGGATGTACTCCTCCGGCCCGGCGTTCGCCGGCATCCTCCACGAGGAAGGCAACGAGGCGCAGAAGCGCATCGCCCAGATCGCGGTCGAGAAGCGCTGGGGCTCCACCATGGTCCTCACCGAGCCCGACGCGGGCTCGGACGTCGGCGCCGGCCGCACCAAGGCGGTCCAGCAGGAGGACGGCTCCTGGCACATCGAGGGCGTGAAGCGCTTCATCACGTCCGGCGAGCACGACATGGAGGAGAACATCCTCCACTACGTCCTCGCCCGCCCCGAGGGCCACGGCCCCGGCACCAAGGGCCTGTCGCTCTTCCTCGTCCCGAAGTTCCACTTCGACTGGGAGACCGGCGAGCTGGGCGAGCGCAACGGCGTGTACGCCACCAACGTCGAGCACAAGATGGGCCTCAAGGCCTCCAACACGTGCGAGATGACCTTCGGCGACCAGCACCCCGCCAAGGGCTGGCTGATCGGCGACAAGCACGACGGCATCCGCCAGATGTTCATGATCATCGAGTTCGCCCGCATGATGGTCGGCACGAAGGCCATCGCGACGCTCTCCACCGGCTACCTCAACGCGCTGGAGTACGCCAAGGAGCGCGTCCAGGGTCCCGACCTGGCGAACTTCATGGACAAGGCCGCACCCAAGGTCACCATCACGCACCACCCGGACGTCCGCCGCTCCCTGATGACGCAGAAGGCGTACGCCGAGGGCATGCGCGCCCTCGTCCTCTACACCGCCGCCGTCCAGGACTCGATCGCCGTCAAGCAGGCGGCCGGCGAGGACGCCTCCGCCGAGGTCGGCCTGAACGACCTGCTGCTGCCGATCGTGAAGGGCTACGGCTCCGAGCGTTCCTACGCGCTGCTCGCCGAGTCCCTGCAGATCTTCGGTGGCTCCGGCTACCTGCAGGAGTACCCGATCGAGCAGTACATCCGCGACGCCAAGATCGACACCCTGTACGAGGGCACCACCGCCATCCAGGGCCAGGACTTCTTCTTCCGGAAGATCGTCCGCGACCAGGGCGCGTCCCTGAACATCCTCTCCGAGGAGATCAAGAAGTTCCTGGCCACCGCCGAGGGCGGCGAGGACCTGGCCGGCGCCCGCGACGCGCTCGCCAAGGCCGCGGTCGACTTCGAGGCGATCACCGGCAAGATGGTCACCGACCTGACCGCCTCCGTCGAGGACGCCCGGAACATCTACCTGGTCGGCCAGAACACCACCCGCCTGCTGATGGCCGCCGGCGACGTCGTGGTCGGCTACCTGCTGCTGCGCGGCGCCGCCGTGGCCGCCGAGAAGCTGGCCACCGCCTCCCCGAAGGACGTCCCCTTCTACCAGGGCAAGATCGCGGCGGCGAAGTTCTTCACCGCCCAGGTCCTGCCGGGCCTCGGCGTCCAGCGCCAGCTGGCCGAGGGCGTCGACAACTCCCTGATGGACCTCGACGAGTCCGTCTTCTAGTTCCAGCAGGGCGGGCGGCCGGTCCCCACGGGGTCCGGCCCGCCTTCCGGCACCGAAGGGTGCGGGGTGCCGTTCCGCACGGCGGCACCCCGCACCCTTCTTCGGCACCACGGCCCCACGGCCCCACCCACCGCCCGAGGCCCGCACCCCCACCCACGACCCGGTGCCCGGGCCGCCGCCACCGGAGGCCGAGCCCCACGTCACAGCCGCGCGGGGCCCCCTTTGTCACCGGCGCATGGCACGCTCGTACGTATGAGTGCACACGAGCAGGGACCCAGGGGGTACGGCGCCCCCGCGGGGGGCTACTCCGTCCCGACCGGGCGGCCGTACGCCCTCAAGGAGCTCCAGGCCGCCCTCGGCGCCCTCGGCGACCAGGCCAGGGAGCTGTACGAAGGCGCCCACCCCGCCGAGTACGAGACCATCGCCGACGCCCTGCACGCGGCCTTCCAGACCGCCGCCGGGCTCGCCCCCGCCCGCTCGTACACCGGCTGCGCCGAGCACCCCAACGGCGCACTGGACCCCGAGGCCCCCGACGGCTGGGGCCGCTGCCTGATCTGCAACGACCGCCGCCGCCTGGCGCTGGCCCGACGGCACGGCCGCTCCGGGCAGCACACCGGCATGCCGGGCGCCGGACCGGCCCCGGACCAGCAGCCCCGGCTCGGCTACCCCGTCCCCGAGGGCCCGTACACGCTCCAGGCCCTGCTCACACACCTGCGCACGGTCGAGGAACAGCGCTTCCACCTCACCATCTCCTCGCCGGACGAGGCCTTCGTCCGCATCGCCGACGACGTCCACAAGGCGTTCATCGTGGCCCGCGAGCTCTCCCGGCCGCGCGGCGCCTCCGGATGCGCCGAGCACCCCGGCGCCCCCGTGGACCCCGACGCACCCCCAGGTGAGGCCTGTATCTTCTGCGCCGGACGCAGGCGCCGCGCGCAGCGCGCCTCCGGGACCCCCGAGATGCTGCCCCGCATCCGCCGGGGCGAGCGGCGGCAGCTGCAGCGGCGCTTCGACCGTCCGACGGGCTGAGACAGGTCCACGGGACGCCCCGCACCATGGGGCGGACCGCGAACACGACCCACCTCGCCGGCTACCCGCCGCAGTCCGGACATGGCGAACACGACCGTCGTTAAGGTGAACCACATGAGCTCTCCCGCCCGCTTCGACCGCGGCCACACCGACGACCTGATGACCTATCTGGCGGCGAGCCCGTCCCCGTACCACGCCGTGGCCAACGCGGCCGAGCGGCTGGAGAAGGCAGGCTTCCGGCAGCTGGCGGAGACGGACGCATGGGACGCGAGCGCAGGGGGCAAGTTCGTGCTCCGCGGCGGCGCGATCATCGCCTGGTACGTCCCGGAAGGCATGCCCGCGCACACCCCCTTCCGCATCATCGGGGCGCACACGGACTCCCCCAACCTCCGGGTCAAGCCGCTTCCTGACACCGGGTCACAGGGCTGGCGGCAGATCGCCGTCGAGATCTACGGCGGCACGCTCCTGAACACCTGGCTCGACCGCGACCTGGGCCTGGCCGGCCGGCTGACCCTGCGCGACGGCAGCCACCGGCTGGTCAACGTCGACCGCGCCCTGCTGCGGGTGCCGCAGCTGGCCGTGCACCTGGACCGCTCGGTCAACACCGACGGGCTCAAGCTCGACAAGCAGCGCCACATGCAGCCGATCTGGGGCCTGGGCGACGTCCAGGAGGGCGACCTGATCGCCTTCCTGGAGGAGGAAGAGGGCCTGCCGGCCGGCTCGGTGGCGGGCTGGGACCTGATGGTCCACTCGATCGAGCCCCCGGCCTACCTCGGCCGCGACCGCGAGCTCCTGGCCGGCCCCCGGATGGACAACCTCCTCTCCGTGCACGCCGGTACGGCCGCGCTGGCCGCGGTGGCCACCGCCGGCAAGCTGGACCACATCCCGGTGCTGGCCGCCTTCGACCACGAGGAGAACGGCTCGCAGTCCGACACCGGCGCGGACGGCCCGCTCCTCGGCAACGTGCTGGAACGTTCAGTCTTCGCCCGCGGCGGCTCGTACGAGGACCGCGCCCGCGCCTTCGCCGGCACCGTCTGCCTGTCCTCCGACACCGGCCACGCCGTGCACCCCAACTACGGTGAGCGGCACGACCCTTCGCACCACCCGCGCGCCAACGGCGGTCCGATCCTCAAGGTCAACGTCAACCAGCGCTACGCCACCGACGGCAGCGGCCGCGCGGTCTTCGCCGCCGCCTGCGAGCGCGCCGGCGTGCCGTGGCAGTCCTTCGTGTCGAACAACTCGATGCCCTGCGGCACCACCATCGGCCCCATCACCGCGGCCCGCCACGGCATCCAGACCGTCGACATCGGCGTGGCCATCCTCTCGATGCACAGCGCCCGCGAACTGTGCGGCGCCGAGGACCCGTACCACCTCGCGAACGCCCTGGTCGCCTTCCTGGAGGACTGATCCCGGCCCGCGCGCGTGCCGGACCGGCATCCCGCGCGCACGCGTGCAGGACCGGCTTCCGCACGCGTGCGGGACCGAACTCCGCACGCACACAAGCGGAATGGCCCCGTCGGTACAACCCGGCGGGGCCCCGGCACGTCTCCCCTGCGAAAACGACCACTCTTTCGCCACAGGGGGAACTGTGCGCCCGTCCGCTCCCGTCCCGTCCGCCCGCGACCCACGAGCGCGCCGCCGCGCCCTGGCCGCCCTGGTGGTCGCCGCCGTCGTGGCCGGCACCGCTCCGGCGCTGACCGCGACCGCCCACGCGGTGGACCTGCCGCCGTGGACGCCGGGGACCAGCGTCACCGCCGAGCAGCTGCGCGACGCCGACACCCAGGCCCTGGTCCGGACCGGCGACGGCACCACCGTCGTGCTCTACGGCCGGCACCTGTACGACGCGGAGAACAACACCGCCCTGTACGCGGCGGTCCGCCCGGCCGGCAGCGAGACCTGGGGAACGCCGAAGCAGCTGTCCGTCGCCGCCCGGCACCCGGGCGCGGGCCGGCTCGCCGTCGTCGGCGACCGGGTGGTCGCGGTCTGGGCCGACTACCCGCACAGCAGGGGCTCCGCCTGGGACAGGACCCCGGGCCGGATCGTCACCGCGACCCTGGACGGCGGCACCTGGTCGGCGCCGACCACCCTGCTCGACGTGGACCGGAACGGCTTCCCGGACGAGCCCGACCTGGCCGCGGGCACCGACGGCACGCTCGCCCTCACCTGGCAGCAGCGCCAGGCCGACGGCGTGGACTGGTCGGTCTGGGCGGCCACCCGCTCCCCCGCCGGCACCTGGTCCGCCCCCGCCCAGGTCAGCCGGGCGACCGAGGACGGCGCCCACGAGGCCGCCCACCCCGAGGCGGCCGTGGCCGCCGGGGGCAGGCCGGTGGTCGCCTTCCGCCAGCTGAGCGACGACCAGGGCGCCAGCATCCGCACCTCCACGCTGCCGGCCGGCGCCTCCGCCTGGACCCGGCCCGCGGTCGTGGCCTCCGCCCCGGCCCTGGGCGAGCCCGCCCTGGCCGGCTCGGGCACCGGCACCGTGGGCCTGACCTGGTCCCAGTGGCGCCGCGCCGAGGGCGACCGGATCCTGCGCACCGCCACGGCCGCCACCGCCGACGCGGCCTGGAGCGAGGCCGCGCCGCTGGCCGTCGGGCCGCACCTGGGGAAGACCCCCGAGCCGCTGATCGGGCCCGCCGGCGACGTGACCCTGGTCTGGAACGGCGGTACGGACGAGTTCCGGGGCCGCATCCGCTCCGCCACCCTCGGCCACGCCGACCGCCGCTGGTCCGCCGTCACCGCCGTCTCCACCAAGGACCACTTCGTCATCGCCACGGACCACGACGCCTCCCTGGGCGCGGACGGCACCGTCCGGGTCGTGTGGGCGCAGGACGGCCGCGAGATGCGCCAGGCACGCCTGAAGGACGGCGTGTGGACCGGCGGCAGCCTGCTGTGGGGCTCGCGCGCCGACCACGTCCGGGGCCTGGTCGTCGCCGGCCCGGACGGCACCGCCACCGCCGTCTGGGGCATGCGCGGCAAGGGGGGCACCGGCCTGATGAGCGCACGCACCACGACCGCGCCGCTGACCGTGGACTCCACCGGCGTCCCGGCCCGCTTCGACGTACGGCAGCGGGCGGACTGGCCCGCCCGGTGGCAGCTCAGCCGGCCCGTCTCGTCCTGGACCCTGACCCTCACGGACACCTCGGGCCGGTTCCGCAGCACCGTCACGGGCGGCGAGGCGCTGACCCCCTCGACGGACTGGAACGGCCGCGCGGACGGCTCCGTCGGGACCCTCGCCCCCAACGGCCCCCTGAAGTGGGCCCTCAAGGGCACCCCCGTCGGCGAGGAGACCGAACGCACCCTCGCCACCGGCACGGTCACCGTCGTGAACGGCGGCGGGGTCTTCCGCGACCAGGGCAGCGCCACCGGCCTGCCCGACGGCACCGGCGACGCACTGGTCCTCACCTCCGGCGGCGGCCTCCGCTCCGTCTACGGCGACCGCGCCACCGGCGCGTTCAAGGGCACGGCCACCGGCGAGGGCTGGGCGGCCGGCAGCCTGCCGGTACCGGTCGGGGACCTGGACGGCGACCGCTGCAACGACCTCCTGGTCCGCAACTCCAAGGGCGAGCTACGCCGTTACACCCCGGCCTGCGGCACGACCGTCACCCCGAAGACCGCGAACAAGCTGCTCGGCCCGGGCTGGAACCAGTACGACGTGCTGACCTCGCCCGGCGACGTCACCGGCGACGGCCGGGCCGACCTGATCGCCCGCAGCGCCGCCACCGGCGCGCTGTACCGGTACTCCGGCACCGAGGCGGGCCTCCTCGCCTCCCGCGTGAAGCTGACCGGCTCCTACAAGGGCTACAAGAGGATCACCGGGGCCGGCGACCTCAACGGCGACGGCCACGGCGACCTGCTGCTCCAGAGCAGGACCGCCCAGCTGTACCGGATGAACGGCACCGGCCGCGGCACGTTCGCCGCGCCGGTGAAGCTCGCCGACGGCTGGGGGGCGTCGTACGACGCCGTGGTGGCCGCCGGCGACCTCACCGGCGACGGCCGGGCGGACCTGCTGGCCCGGGACACCTCCGGGACCGTCTGGCGCTACGCCGGCACCGGCAAGGGCACCTTCGGCGGCCGCGTGAAGATCGCCACCGGCTGGCAGGTCTACAAGGGCCTGTACTAGAGGGCACCGCGGGGCCCGGGCCCGCGGGACCCGGGCGCGCGCCCGAGGCCGCGCGCCCGAGGCCCGCGGCCCTCGGCTCCGTGGACTCAGCCCTGCCGCCGGTCCCCGTCGTCCATGCCGGCGAGGACCAGCGGCAGCCGGGCCGCACCGCCCGCCACGATCCGGACCGGCACGCCCCAGTCCTGCTGGTGGACGTGGCAGGCCGGGTACTCGTTGTCCGGGTCGTCGTCGCACGAGGCGGCCATCGCCGACACGTGCAGCACGCCCTCCGCGACGCCCTCGGCCAGCACCAGCTCGCGGAACAGGTCCGTCCCCGCGCCCTCGCCGGCGGCGAGCAGCTCCGGCGGGGTCGAGCTGACCAGCAGGCGGGTGGAGGGCCCGTACCGGGTGTCGAGCTTCTGCCCCTGGGGCGCCTGGAAGACCACGTCGAGCCGGAGCGTGCCCGGGGCCACCTCGGTCGCGGCCCGCTGCGTACGGTGCGCCACGGCGTCCACCCGTACCGCCTCCTCGGGCAGCCGGAGCCGGGTCAGCCGGTGCCGGGCGGACTCGACGACGACGATGTCGTCCCCGGCCAGCACCGCGGCACTGGGCTCGCGCAGGTCGGTGGCGAGGGTGGTGACCTGGCCGGAGGCCGGGTCGTAGCGGCGCAGGGCGTGGTTGTACGTGTCGCTCACCGCGACCGAGCCGTCCGGCAGGGCCGTCACGCCGAGCGGGTGCTGGAGCAGCGCCTGGGCGGCGTCGCCGTCGCGGTGGCCGAAGTCGAAGAGGCCGGTGCCGACGGCCGACACGATCCGGAAGCCCTCACCGTCCCGCTCCACGTACCGCAGGGCGCTGGTCTCGGAGTCGGCGATCCACAGCCGGTCGCCGGCCGCGGCCAGGCCCGAGGGCTGCGCGAACCAGGCCTCGGCGGCGGGCCCGTCGACCAGGCCCTCGTTGGTGGTGCCGGCCTCGACGCGCACGGTGCCGGTGGCCGGGTCCCACGACCACAGCTGGTGCACGCCGGCCATGGCGATCCAGACCCGGTCCTGCCACCAGGCCACGTCCCACGGCGAGGACAGGTCCACCTCCAGGGCGGGGCCCGAGGTGGCCGAGCCCTGCCACCACTGGCGGCCGGTGCCCGCGACGGTCTCGACCGCGCCGGTGTCGAGGTCGAGGACGCGCAGCGCGTGGTTCACCGTGTCGGCCACCACGACGCGCCCTCCCCCAGAGCCTTCGGCCTGGGAGGTACCCCCGGGCAGCAGGCACAGCCCCTGCGGCTCGCTGAACGCGTCCGGGCCGAAGCCGCGCTCCCCGGAGCCGATCCGGCGCACGACGGTCTCGCCGTCCGGCTCGATCTCCACGAGCTGGTGGCGCGTGGAGTCGGACACCAGGAAGTTCCCGTTCGGCAGCACGATCGCCTTGCCGGGGAAGCGCAGGTGGGTCGCCACCGGCTCCGGGGCCACGTACGGGCCGTCGCCGCGCCGCAGCGTGCCCTTGGCCTCGTGCTCCGCCTCCAGCTCCGCGACCAGCCGCTCGATGGCGTGCGCGTGGCCCTCGCCGGCGTGCTGGGCGACGACGTACCCCTCGGGGTCGATCACCACCAGCGTCGGCCAGGCGCGCACGGCGTACTGCTTCCAGGTCGCGAGCTCGGGGTCGTCGAGCACCGGGTGCTCGACCCCGTACCGCTCGACGGCGTCGACCACGGCCGCGTGCTCGGCCTCGTGCACGAACTTCGGCGAGTGCACCCCGATGATCACCACGGTGTCGCGGTGCTTCTCCTCGAGCTCGCGCAGCTCGTCGAGAACGTGCAGGCAGTTAATACAACAAAACGTCCAAAAATCGAGGATCACGATCCGGCCCCGCAGCCCGGCGAGGTCGAGGTCCTTCCCGCCGGTGTTGAGCCAGCCGCCCTTGCCGATCAGCTCGGGGGCACGGACACGGGCGCGGCGGGTCGTCGCGGGCGGCGCGGGCGCGGGGGTGGGCACCGGGGCGGCAGCATCGTTCATGTTTCAAGCTTGCCATCCCGCGACGGCCACCCCTACGGGTGACCGGCTCCCGACATCCGACCGACACGAACGCCTGTGTGGGACGGTGGCGGCAGGCACCTACGGAGGGAGTACCCGGCATGTCCACAGCGCCCGACTACGGCAAGGGGATCGACCCCGAGCGCGCGCTGAAGTACGCCATCCAGCACATCGAGGGCGATCGCACGGAGATCATCGAGGGAGTGATCCGGCCAGCGGTTCCGACCTGGGGACACGAACGCGCCGCGAAGGTGGTGCGCCGCCAGATCGCAGACCGCGTGGACCAGCTGGGGTGCATCGAGGGATCGGGGAACATCGACCTGCCGGACTCGCCGAACTGGTACATCCCGGACATTGCGGTGGTGCCGGAAGAGCTGGCCAAGGACGACGAGCCCTTGCTGCCCGACCAGACCCTGCTCGTCGTCGAGGTGACCTCGAAGTCCAACGCCGAGACGGACCGCGTCGTGAAGCGCAAGCGGTACGCCGAGTACGGCGCGCCGCTCTACCTGCTCGTCGACCGGCAGGAGGGGAGCGTCACGCTGTTCTCCGAGCCGGGGCACCTCGGGTACACGAAGGCCGACGGGCCGCATCCGTTCGGGACGTCCGTGCACCTGCCCGCGCCGTTCGGGATCGACCTCGACACGAGCGGGCTGTAGCCCGTGAAGTACCTCGTGCGGGACAAGGCGTTCGCGGTCGGGGACGACTACTGGATCGAGGACGAGCACGGGCGGCACGCGTTCCTCGTGGACGGGAAGGCGCTGCGGCTGCGGGACACGCTGGAGCTCCAGGACCCGCAGGGGCGGGTGCTCATCACGCTGCGGCAGAAGCTCCTGAGCCTGCGCGACACCATGACGCTGGAGCGGGACCTGGCCCCGCTCGCGACCATCCGCAGGAAGCGGCTCTCGCTCGTCCGCAACCACTACCGCGTGGCGCTGGTGGAGGGCACGGAGCTCGACGTGCACGGGCGGGTGCTCGACCGCGAGTTCCGGATCGACTACGACGGCGAGCTGCTGGCGCTGGTCTCCCGGCAGTGGTTCCGGATCCGGGAGACGTACGCCGTGGACGTGATCCGCGAGGACGCCGACCCCGCGCTCCTCATCGCGGTCGCGGTGTGCGTGATCCGGATGGCGGAGAAGGAGCGCGAGGGCGGCGACGACTGAGGCCCGGGGGCCGCCCCTACGGCGTGGCGGGGCGCAGCCGGCAGTGGGCCGGGCCCAGGGGGCGGAGGGTGATCCCGGCGCCGACCGGGACCTCCTGGGTGA
Source organism: Streptomyces sp. NPDC093225 (assembly GCF_044753805.1). NCBI lineage: Bacteria > Bacillati > Actinomycetota > Actinomycetes > Kitasatosporales > Streptomycetaceae > Streptomyces > Streptomyces sp. NPDC093225. The sequence goes on along the minus strand of NZ_JBIVNX010000003.1, from coordinate 353,886 downwards.
CGGCTTCCAGCTCGTAGGCGCGCAGCACCATCGCCAGGGCCACCACGGACTCCAGCATCGAGAAGTGCTGCCCGATGCACGCCCGCGGACCGCCGCCGAACGGGAACCAGGCGTACCGCTCCCGGGCCTTCTCCGCCTCGGGCGTGAAGCGGTCGGGGTCGAAGCGCTCGGGGTCGGGCCAGTAGCGGGGGTGCCGGTGGGTGACCCAGGGGGCGACGATGACGTCCGCGCCGGCCGGGACGAGCTGCCCGTCGATCTCCGTGGCCGCCACGGCCCGGCGCCCGATCACGGGCGCGGCCGGGTAGAGCCGCATGGCCTCCTTGAGCACCTGCGTCAGGTACGGGAGGGCGTCGGCGTCGGCCGCCCCGGGCGTACGGTCGCCCAGCACGCGCCGCACCTCCTCGCGGGCCCGGGCCTGCTGCTCGGGGTGCTTGGCCAGCAGGTGCAGGGCGAAGGCGAGCGAGGTGGCGGTGGTCTCGTGGCCGGCCAGGAGGAAGATCAGCACCTGGTCGCGGAGTTCGGCGGCGTCGAAGCTGCCGTCCTCGGCGTTCCCGGCCGCCGCGAGGAGGGTGAGCAGGTCGTCGCCCCCGGTCTCGAGGGCGGTCCCGGCCCCCGGGGCGGTCCCGTCCCCGAAGGCGCTCCCGCCCTCCGGTGCCGCCCCACCGGCCGCCCGGCGGGCGGCGATGATGCGGTCGCAGACCGCGTACAGCTCGGCCGTCGCGGCCGCCGCGCGCCGGTTGTCCGGGGTCGGCCAGTGCCGCGGGAGGCTGGCGGGCGAGTAGCCGCGCCGCAGGACGTAGTCGCCGATCACGGGGAAGCACCGCTCCACGACCGCGATGGCCGCCTCCACGTCCGTGCCGAAGAGGATCCGCGCGACCGTGCGCAGGGTGAAGCGGGTCATCTCGGCGACGAGGTCGACCCGGCCGGTGCCGTCGGGTGACTCCCCCCACCCCGCCAGCATCCGCTCGGTCTCCGCCGCCACCGCCGCCGCGTAGCCGTCGACGCGGCGGCGGGTGAACAGCGGCTGCACCAGCCGCCGCTGGCGCAGGTAGTCGTCGTCCTGCGCGGTCAGCAGGCCGTTGCCGAAGGACTCCCGCACCTCCTCGTAGAAGACGTTGTCCTTGCGGAAGTTGGCCGACCCGGTCGCCAGCACCTGCTGGGCGCCCGCCGCCGAGAAGACGCCGTAGACCTCGACCCGCATCCCGGGCGGGCCGCCCCAGACGCGGACCACGTCCCCGTGGGCGCGCCGGGCGGCCAGGAAGGTGCCGAGCGAGTCGTTCCTGAGGTCGAACATCGAGCCCAGCAGGGGGAGTCCCGCCGGGCCGGGGACCTCCCGGCCGCCCGTGCCCACCGTCCGCGTCGCCATGTCGCCGCCCTCCGCGCCTCGCGGCCCGTCCGCAGCCCCGTGCGCGGACGCCGGCCGCCCAGGGCGATCCTCTCCCCGGTCGGTGCGTGCCAACCAGCCGGTTTCCGGCGATCGCGCCGCAGGAGGGGCGGTTACCGGCCACTTTCGACGGCGGGAGCGGGGTCCGGCTCGGCCGGCGCGGCAGGAGGAGTCGCAGACGGGTCCGACGCGGCGGCCGGCCCCGGCACGGTCGCAGCCGCCGTGCCCCACCGCGACTCCGCCGCCAGCGCGGTCACCAGCACCGCGAGCAGCGCGCCCAGTTCCACGGCCCCGTTCACCCGCGGCCCGGCCGCGGCCGTCGCCAGTACCCCGGCCAGCGCCGCCGCCCGGAACCGCAGCGGCCCGATCCGGAGCACCCGGCGGAAGGCCAGGTCGCCGGCGAGGTACAGCCCCACCCCGCCGGCCAGGGCCAGCGCCGGGCCGGTGGCCAGCGGCTCGCCCAGGTGCCCGATGGCCTTCTTCACGCCGGCCGCGAAGATCGCGACACCGATCAGCACCGGCAGGAAGAAGTAGTAGTAGGCCAGCATCGACAGCTTGAAGCGGGTGGGGCCGTCGACCGACGCCAGGTACTCCTCGGCCCGTCCCTCGTCCCGCACGAAGTACGTCCACCACAGCGCGGAGCCGATCGCGAGGGCCAGGAACGCGCCCCCGAACAGGCCCGCGGTCAGCGGCTGGCCCTCCACCCCGATGCCGATCGCGATGACCGACTCGCCGAACACGATGAGCAGCAGCAGCCCGTGGCGCTCCACCAGGTGCGCGGCGCTCATCCCGCCCAGCTGCCCGCTGACGGTGTCCTCCGCGACCTCGGGGGGCGTGGTGGCGAACCGTACGATCAGCTGGGTGCTGAACTGGAAGGCCAGCGCCAGCACCCACAGCCCCCACGCCGGGGCCCCGTCGAAGAAGCCGGCGGCCAGCACGCTCAGGGCGCACAGCAGGTTCGGGGTCGCGAACCAGATCACGCTGCGTCCGTGGACCTCGGCGTACATGAGGCCGTGGACGGCCGTGACGAGCAGGTAGCCGATCCCGAAGGGCACGCCGCCGGCGCCGAAGGCGGTCGGCACGGACAGGGCGCACATCAGGAATCCGCACATGGCGAGCATGAGCAGGAGCCGGCGGCGGGTGCGGTCGGGCGGCACCTGGTTGGTCAGGTGGGCGTAGCCGCCGTACATCCAGAACAGGACGGTGAAGACCAGGACCACGCGCGCCAGGCTCGGGAGCGCGAAGTCGTGGGCGAAGAGGACCGTCAGCTGGGTGACGGTGAAGACGAAGACGAGGTCGAAGAAGAGCTCCAGGGTGGTGACCCGGCGCTCCTCCTCGGCGGTGGTTCTGTCGGTGCCCGAACTGCCCAACACGTGCTCTCCCCCTGAGCGGTGGCCGAAAGTCGAGCGCCAGGGAATCACGCCCGGGGCCGTCCCGGCACCCCCAGTCCCAGCACTCGGTCCTTCAGGGCCGGGAACTGCTCGCGGGTGTCGGCGACCTTCGCCGGGTCGAGGTCGACCACGAGGACCTCCTCGTCCGGGCCGGCCTCGGCGAGGACCTCGCCCCACGGGTCCACGACCATGCTGTGCCCGGCGAGTTCGACGCCGGCGTGCTCGCCCGCGCAGGCGAGCGCGAGGACGTAGGCCTGGTTCTCGACGGCCCGGGCCTGCGCGAGCAGCCGCCAGTGCGCCCGGCGCCGCGCGGGCCAGCCGGCCGAGACGACCAGGGCGGTCGCCCCCGCGTCGACGAGTCCGCGGTACAGCTCCGGGAAGCGCAGGTCGTAGCAGGTGGTGAGGCCGAGGGTGAGGTCCGGTACGGGGACGGTCACCAGGTCGGTGCCGGCGCCCATCATCACGGCCTCGCCCTCGTCGAAGCCGAAGCGGTGGATCTTCCGGTAGGTCGCGACGAGCTCGCCCGCGGGGTCCAGGACGAGGGTGGTGTTGTACATCCGGCCGTCCGGGGCCCGCTCGACGATCGAGCCGCCGTGCAGCCAGACCCCGGCGTCCCGGGCGGCCTTGGACAGCTCCGCGCACGTGGGGCCGTCGACCGGCTCCGCCTCGGCCTCGAAGCGCTGGTAGTCGAAGGCGCCGACCGGCCACAGCTCGGGCAGCACGACCAGGTCGGACCCGCTCTGCTCGCGTACGAGGGCACCCGCGCGCGAACGCCGGGAATCCGCCGACTCGCCCTCGTTCACGGCCATTTGGATCAGTGAGGCGCGCACACTACCACCGTTCCGCCAGGGGCCTGGCTCACATGTCGTCAACTCGGGCCTACGATCGTCACACGAAAGCACTGCCGGGGCGCTCCCCGGCAGCGTAACTTTGGCAGAAAGCCTCCCACTGCCTCCCACTCCGTTCCGTCCAGACCGCGCCACTGAACAGCACGAGGGGTCCCGTGACCGTCCATCCCAGCCTGCAGCCCTCCATCGACGCGTGGACCCACACCATCGAGGCGATATCCGAGCTCGTGCAGCCGCTGGCGGAGAGCGAGTGGAACCGGGCGACCCCCTGCCCGGGCTGGTCGGTCCGGGACGTGGTCTCGCACGTCATAGGCCTGGAGTGCGAGGCGCTCGGTGATCCGCGCCCGATCCACACGCTGCCGCGCGACCTGCGCCACGTCGTGGACGAACCGAGCCGGTACATGGAGGTGCAGGTGGACGTGCGCCGCCACCACACCTCGCCCGAGATGCTCGCCGAGCTGGAGTACACGGTCATCCGCCGGCAGCGGCAGCTGCGCAACGAGAAGCGGGATCCGGCCACGCTCGTGCGCGGCCCGTTCGGCGAGCAGGTGACCCTGGAGCTGGCCATGCGGCTGCGCGCCTTCGACGTGTGGGTGCACGAGCAGGACCTGCGCACCGCGCTGGGCGTGCCGGGGAACCTCGACGCCCCCGGCGCCCACATCGCGCGCGACCTCCTGCTGCACGGGCTGCCGAAGGTGGTCGCGAACAAGGCGGGCGCGCCGGCGCACACGGCCGTCGTCCTCGACGTGCACGGCCCGCTGGAGTTCCTGCGGACGGTACGGGTCGACGCCGAGGGCCGGGGCACGATCGACGGTTCGGTGTCGCTGGGCCCCGCCGTGACGCTGGCCATGGACTGGGAGACGTACGTGCGGCTGGCCGCCGGGCGGGTCCGGCCGCACGCGGTGGCCGACCGCGTCAAGATCGACGGGGACCAGGAGCTGGCCGACGCGATCCTGCGGGAGTTCGCGGTCACGCCCTGACCACGGCGGTCGTCCCCTGACCCCGGCGGTCGTCCCCTGACCCGGCGGTCACCCCCCGACCGTCGCCGCGGGGCCGTGCGCGAGCTCGCGCCCGCTCTCCCGCTCCCGCTCGCGCCGCAGGGCCCGGCCGCGCAGCCGGAGGATCTGCACCACGCCCAGGGCCTCCAGCACGAACACCGAGCAGAACGCGATCCGGTAGTCGTCCCCGGTCGCGTCCAGCAGCACGCCCACCGTCAGCAGCGTGGTCATCGACGCGATGAAACCGCCCATGTTGGTGATCCCGGAAGCGGTGCCCTGACGCTCCGGCGGGTTCGCGGGCCGCGCGAAGTCGAAGCCGATCATCGAGGCGGGTCCGCACGCGCCCAGCACCGTGCACAGCGTCACCAGCAGCCACATCGGCGCCCGGTCGCCCGGGTACGCGATCGTGGCGCCCCACAGCAGTGCGGTGGCCGCGACCGTGCCGAGCGCCAGCGGCACGCGGGCGCTCTGGCGGCGCCCGACGAGCTGCCCGTACACCAGGCCCAGCGCCATGTTGGAGGCCACGACCAGGGTCAGCAGGCCGCCGGCCGTGGTCCGGTCGAGGCCCTGTGCCTCGACCAGGAACGGCATGCCCCACAGGAGCAGGAAGACCATGGCCGGGAACTGCGTGGTGAAGTGCACCCACAGCCCCAGCCGGGTGCCCGGCTCCCGCCACGAGGCGGCGATCTGGTTCCGCACGAAGCCCGGGCCGCCCGGCCGCTCCCGCGCCCCGGTCGGCCCGTGCCCCTCGGGCTGGTCCCGCAGGAACAGCACCAGCGGCACCAGCACCAGCAGCCCGGCCGCGGCGCTGCCCGCGAAGGCCGGCACCCAGCCGACCCCGTGCAGGACGGGCGCGAGGACGAGGGTGGAGACGAGGTTGCCGGCCATGCCGACGAGGCCGGCCAGCTGGGCCATGAGCGGGGCGCGCCGGGCCGGGAACCACCGGGTGCCCAGGCGCAGCACGCTGATGAACGTCATCGCGTCGCCGCAGCCGAGCAGGGCGCGGGCGGCCAGCGCCATGCCGTACGAGGGCGCCAGCGCGAAGCAGAGCTGCCCCGCGGTGAAGAGGGTGGCGCCGATCGTGAGCACCCGCTTCGTGCCGAGCCGGTCCACCATCAGGCCGACGGGTATCTGCATGCCCGCGTAGACCATCAGCTGGAGGAGCGAGAACGTCGACAGGGCGGAGGCGCTGACGTGGAACCGGTCGGCGGCGTCGAGGCCGGCCACCCCGAGGCTGGTGCGGAAGATGACGGCGACGAAGTAGACGGCGACGCCGATCGACCAGACGGCCACGGCGCCGGCCCCGCCGGGGGGGTCGAGGTGCGCGGGCGCGGGACGGGCCGGCCCGCCCTGGACGGGCGCCTGCCGGGCCCCGGCAGGGGCCCGGACCGGTTCGGCGCTCATCGGACCTCGCTCGCGCCGCGGACCAGCAGCTCCACGCGCCCGATGTGGGCGCGTACCGCCGCGGCGGCCGCGGGCGCGTCCCCGGCCCGCAGGGCCGCCAGGATCCCGGCGTGCTCGGCCAGGCTCTGCGCGAGCCGGTCCGGGTGGCCGTGCATGAAGGCGACGCCCATGCGCAGCTGGCGGTCGCGCAGCTGGTCGTACAGGCGGCTGAGGATCTGGTTGCCGGCGCTGCGCACGATCTCGGCGTGGAAGCAGCGGTCCGCGACGGCGAAGGCCGCCAGGTCCCCGGCCCCGGCGTGCCGCCGCTGGGCCTCGAGCAGCTCCTCCAGCCGGTCGAGCAGCGCGGGCGGGGCCGGCACCGCCCGCCGCACGGTGAACTCCTCGACCAGCAGCCGGGTCTCCACGACGTCCGCGATCTCCTGCGCGGAGACGGGGAGGACCAGCGCGCCCTTCTTCGGGTAGAGCCGGAGCAGGCCCTCCGTCTCCAGGCGGAGCAGCGCCTCGCGCACGGGGGTCCGGGACACGCCCACGGCCTCGGCCAGCTCGCCCTCGGTGAGGAGCGTCCCGCCCTCGTAGCGGCGGTCCAGGACCCCCTGCTTGACGTGCTGGTACACGCGGTCGGCGGCGGGCGGCTGCTTGGTCGGGGCGTTCGTCGGCGCTGGCATGCACACAGCATAGATACAACAGAGATACGTCGGGATCCCCGTTCCACGATCCGGACGGGAGCCGCCCGCTGCATCGAAGGATGTAGCCCGTTTCTCCTCCGCCCGTACGAGGAAAGGCCCTTCGCCCGCCGGGACGCTGGAGGCATGTCCACATCCCAGACGTCCGGCCGGTCCGAGACCCCCGCCCAGGCCGGCCCCGCCGCCCCGACCACGTCCGGCGGCGACCGCATCCCGCTCCTCGACGTCCTGCGCGGCGCCGCCGTCCTCGGCACCCTGATGACCAACGTCTGGATCTTCACCGCCCCCGGCTCGGAGTGGTCCGTGCTGCAGGGCGTGCAGACGCCCGACCCGCTCGCCGACCCGTCCCCCGCCACGATCGCCGAGACCGTGTTCCGGTTCCTGGCGGACGGCAAGTTCCTGTCCCTCCTCACCGTCCTCTTCGGCGTCGGCCTGGCCATCCAGTACGACTCCGCCGCCCGCCGCGGCCTGCGCTGGCCCGCCGGCTACCGCCCGCGCGCCCTGTTCCTGCTGGCCGAGGGCACCCTGCACTTCGTCCTCGTCTTCGCGTGGGACGTGCTCATGGGGTACGCCGTCACCGCGCTGCTGGTCGCCCGGCTGCTGACCCGCTCCGCGCGCGCCCGGACCCGGATCATGTGGCTCGCGGGCGGCCTGCACCTGGCCCTGATGGCACTGATCACGGCCGCCATGGCGAGCGCGCCGGGAGACGGGGACGGGGACGCGGTCAGCGCCCGGGCCGTGGACCTGTACGCCCACGGCGGCTTCCTCGAGCAGGTCTCCTTCCGCCTCCACAACGCCCTCGCCCTGCGCATGGAGCCGGTCTTCTCCTTCGGCCTGCTGGTCCTGCTCTTCCTGCTCGGCGTCCGCCTCCACCGCGCCGGCGCCTTCGCCGCCGACGCCCGCGGCCGCCGCCTGCGCACCCGACTGCTCGCCTGGGGCCTGGGCCTCGGCCTGCCGCTGAACGCCCTGTGCACCCTCGGCGGCTCCGACTTCTACTTCCTCGGCCGGTACGTCACGGCCCCGCTCGTCGCCCTCGGGTACCTCGGCCTGGTCGGCGTCGCCCTCGACCGCCGGTGGCTGCCGCGTCCGCTGCGGTCCGGGCTCGCCGCGGTGGGGCGGACGGCGCTGTCGGCGTACGTCCTGCAGAACCTGCTGTGCGTGCTGGCCTGCTACGGGATCGGGCTGGGCCTGGCCGAGCGGTTCGCGGGCCACGGGCCGTGGTGGGTGATGGGGTTGTGGGCCGCGGTCTGCGCGGTGCTCGTCGGCGGCGCGACGCTGTGGCTGCGGCGTTTCCCGCACGGTCCGCTGGAATCAGTACAGAAGAGGCTCATCCGCCCCAAATCGGCCTAGGTTTACCGGAGTCAGGTTGCAGGTTGGTCAAGAAAGCGGGAACCCCCGCATCCATATGATCGTCTTGCATGTCTTGGCCTCGTAGGGCCCGCACCGCGTGCCGGGCCCTCGACAGCACCAAGCACGTGCACGAACCGCACATTCCTGAACATTCGCGAACTCGGGGACACACACTTGATATCCAGCATCTCCCGCGTGCGCCGCCTCGCCGCCGTCACGGCCGCCGCCGGCGCGCTGCTCGCGGCTCCGCTCGCCACGTCCGCCCAGGCCGCCTCCGCGCCGGCGACGTCGGCCAAGGGCGCGTTCATGATGAACAGCACCACGGGCGCGACGCTGTACGGCAAGTACGCCGACACCCGCCGGCCCCTCGCCAGCACCGCCAAGATCATGACGGCGCGCGTCGTCCTGACGACTCCGGGCCTGGACCTGGACAAGCGCATCACGTACAAGCAGGCGTACACGGACTACGCGAACAACGTCGGCGGCAGCCAGGCCTACCTGATCCCCGGCGACCGCTTCACCGTCCGCGGCCTCCTGAACGCCCTGCTCACGCCGTCCGGCTGCGACGCCGCGGCCGCCCTCGCCGACAACTTCGGCAAGGGCTCGACCCAGGCGGCCCGCTTCGCCGACTTCATCAAGCAGATGAACGCCAAGGCGGCCACGTACGGTCTGAAGAACACCCACTTCGACTCGTTCGACGGCAACTCGCCGATCAAGACGGGCACGACGGGCACGTACTCCACGCCCCGCGAGATGGCCAAGCTCGCCCAGTACGGCATCAAGAGCGCGACCTTCCGCGGCATCGTGGACGGCGCGGGCACGGCCACCGCCATCGCCCCCAACGGCCGCTACCGCTACTACAGCTGGAAGAACTCCAACCTCCTCGTGCGCGCCACGAGCGACGGCGGCTACGGCTACCCGGGCGCCATCGGCATCAAGACCGGCACGAACACGCCGGCCGGCCACTGCCTGGTCTTCGAGGTCACGCGCAACGGCAAGACCGTGATCGGCGTCCTGCTGGGCGACACGAACACGTCCCGCTACCCGGACGCGATCAACCTCCTCAACTGGACGTACGGCTCCGGCGCCGCCGCTGCCTCGCAGCGGGCCAACACGGACCCGATCCCGGACGTCCTCGACTGACCCCGACGTCCGGGGGCGTCACCGACGCCCCCGGACGTCGCCCGACCGGTGCCGGCTCCCCTCGGGGCGCCGGCACCGGCGTTTTCACGGGAGCGGGACGGGACGCCGCCGTCGTACGGTGATGCCATGAAGATCATCGACCTGGAGCCGGGCGACCCCCGCCTCATCGACGACCTGCTGCCCGTGCTGGTCGAGCTCCGCCCGCACCTCACCGAGCAGCTCTTCCGCGACATCTACGCCGAGGGCCACCCGCAAGGCCTGCGCTTCACCGCCGCGTACGACGCCGACGGCCGGTGCGTGGGCGCGGCCGGCTGGCGGATCGTCGCCAACACCTGCGACGTCCGCCGCCTGTACGTCGACGACCTCGTCACGGCGTCGACGGCCCGCTCCGGCGGCGTCGGCCACGCGGTGCTGGACCACCTGGAGGCGAAGGCCCGGGACGCCGGCTGCACGCTGCTGGACCTCGACTCCGGCACCCAGCGCACCGACGCGCACCGCTTCTACTTCCGCGAGCGCCTGGTGGTCAACGCGTTCCACTTCGGCAAGGAACTGAACTGACGAACGCCGTCCAGGCCGACGGGCCGACCCGCACCACGGGTCCGCCCGTCGCCTTGCTGTCCCGGAGCGCGACGACGCCGGGTATGTTGCGGGCGACCTCGACGCAGTCGTTGTTGAGGTTGCCCCCGTTGCTGTAGCTCGACTTGACGAACTCGAACTCGAACTCGGCCATCGCTAGATACCTTTACTGAGGTTCTCGATCAGGACTCGGGAGTTGTGCGGCGGAAGGCTGCGCCGGCTCAACTCGTCGAACGCCTTGAGGTGCGGCCTCGTGCTCTCCTGGCTCTCCGTCCAGACGGCACCGGCCGGCCCTTCCGCGTACGCCACGTCGAGGGCATCGGGTTCGGCGAACGACAGTACGTTGAACACACCGCCCATCCCCGAGTGTGCACCAATCCGGAACGGCAGCACCTGGACGCAGACGTTCGGACGCCTGGCCATGTCCACGAGGTGGGCGAGCTGGGCCCGCAGCACCTCCGGGCCGCCGACCTCCTGCCGCAGCGCGGCCTCCCAGATGACGGCGTGCAACTGGAGCGGTTCGTCGCCCCACAACCGGGCCTGCCTCTTGAGGCGCGCCTCGACCATGACCTCGATCTCGTCCGGACGGTCCATCCACCAGTCGCCCGTGACCGCGAGGGCACGGATGTACTCGGGGGTCTGGAGCAGGCCGGGGACCAGCGACAGCTGCCACGTCCGGATGCGGGTGGCCACGTCCTCCATGGACACGTACTCGGCGAACGCGTCCTTGCCGTAGGCCTGTTGCCACCAGCCCTTGGCCCGACGGCGCTCACGGTCCAGGCGCGCGAGACCGAGGAGCCCGTCGATCAGCGCCGCGTCGGTCTCGCCGTACAGGTGGCACAGGGCGCGCACGTCGGGGTCCCGCATGGGGACGAGGCCGCGCTCCATCTTGGCCACTTTCGCCACCGAGGCCGTCAGCGCCTCCGCCGCGTGGACCTGCCTGAGCCCCAACGCCTCGCGCATCCTCAGCAGTTCACCGCCCAGCCTGCGGCCGAGCACCGTCGACACCGTCATGCCCCGGTCCGGACTCCTGCCAGGCATTGCACGCTCCCTCCCTCGGCATCCGGACAGTCTCCTCCCAGCCCTCGGGGCGGACAACTCGCCTCAGTAGAAATTTCTGGCTCGTTCGATTGCTGGCCGCATCACTCTCTCGCTACCGTCGGTGCACAGCCGCTCACAGCAGGCCATCGGGACGGAAGTGCACCCGTGTGCGCGAAAACGCCAGGGCAAGCCACCGCACTCGGCGGGCAGGACTCCCCTGAGGAGGTCGGAAGATGACGAACCGGCATGACGTGAGGAACTACGCCCCGCGGCAGGACTCCGTGACCGCGGCCAGACGGCGGACGGCGTGGTTGGCGGTGGCGTGGGGATACCCCGAGGTCGCGGCGGACGCGGCGCTCGTGACCAGCGAGCTCGCCACGAACGCGATCCTGCACGGGAGCGTGGCGGACCGGCTCGTCCGGGTGGAGGTCAGCCTCAGCCAGAGCGCGCTGCGGATCGCGGTGTCGGACCCCCGGGGCGAACGGCACCCGATCCCGCGCCACGCCGGACCCGACGACCAGTTCGGGCGCGGACTGCACATCGTGGAGGCGCTCAGCAGCCGCTGGGCGGTCACCCCGCGCTCGGTCGGCAAGACGACGTGGGCCGAACTACCCCTCAGCGAGCGGCAGTCCGGCCCGTAGCCGCAAAATGGGAGCGGGCGGCGCCGGGTCGGTCGTCAGTCCTGCCAGCCCTGGTCGGCGAGGGCCTGCTCGATGCGCGCCCGATGGGCCGCCTCCCACTCGTCCAGGGACTGCGCGGCCTCCTCGGCCAGCTTCGCGCGGGCGGCCGCGAGGACCTCGTCCGCGCGCGCCGCCGGGACGACCACCACGCCCTCCTCGTCGGCCACCACGACGTCACCGGCGTGGACGGTCACGCCCGCGCACACCACGGGCTCGCCGAGGGGGGCGACGGCGGACTTCGTGCCGGGGAACGGGACGACGCCGCGGCCGTACACGGGGAAGCCGAGCTCCCGCACCTCGCCCACGTCGCGGATGAGGCCGTCGACGACGAAGCCTGCGACGCCGCGGCGCCGGGCGACGGCACAGACGTTCCCGCCGGCGAGGGCGTACTCGAGGTCGCCGGACTCGGCGACGATCACGTCGCCGGGCCGGGCGCGGTAGATCGCGGCGTGCAGCATGAGGTTGTCACCGGGCGGGCACTTCGCGGTGAAGGCCGGACCCGCGAGCCGCTGCCCGCCCTGCCACAGCGGGCGGATGCCGATGTCCATGACCTGGGCGCGGCCGAGGACGTCGGCGAGGGTGGTCGTGGGGATCTCCTGGAAACCGCCGGTGTCGCTCACGTGCCCGGACCTCTCTCTACGCGTGGTCTGCCGCTGCCCTCGCCCGGCACCCTACGCGGGCGGTCCGGCCGCTCCTCCACCGGGGCGAGAACGCTGTCCACAGCCTGTGGACAGCGTCGCGACCCTCGGACGTACGACCTAGCGTGACGAGCCCGAACGGGGGGCCGGCACAGGGCCGTCCGATGGAATGCGCCCCCGGATCCGCCACCATCCGGCCAGGACGCGCGTTTCACGCCACAGCACAGGGCACTCTCGGGCCCTCTCCCCCCACCGTCCCCCACCCCCACACGGAGGCTTCCATGCGCCGCATCACCACCGCCGTCTTCGGAGCCATCGGGCTCGTCGTCGCCGCCGCCTCGGCGGCCAGCGCGGCCGACTCGATCACCGGCCCGGTCACCGGTCTCGCCGTCAACCCGATCATCACCGCGACGGACCTGATCACCGCCACCAACATCCTGAACAACCTCCTGCCCACCGGCCTGCTCTAGGCACCGCCACCGGTAGCGGTACCGGCAGGCCGCGACCCGTCGGGTCGCACCGGGGGACGGCGGCACCGCAGATCCGCCGTCCCCTGCGCCTGCGCCTGCGCCGACCCGGCAGGCCGGGCGTGTCAGGCCGGGCGGACCGCCTCGAGGATGACGCGGCGCTCCGTGACGCGGTAGCCGGCGCGGGTGAAGGCGGCGGCCATCGGGGCGTTGACGGTGTCGGTCGTCGCGGTGATGCGGTCGGCATCGGCGGCGGCGTGCACGCGGGTGATCTCGCCGAGGATCTCGTCGATCAGGCCCCGGCCGCGCTGCTCCGGGACGACGCCCAGGTAACCCACGTTGCGGTGGTACGGGGTCGCGGACGGGATGGCCATGCCGGCCAGGGTGCCGTCGGTCAGGTGGGCCAGCCGCCACCAGGAGCGCTCGCCGGGGGCGTCGAGGTAGAACGCCATGTCCTCGCGGGCCTGCCGGTCCGGGTCCATGGACGCCAGCTCGCGGCGGGTGTTGACGTCGAGGCTGCCGACCGCGATCCGGCGGAAGACCTCCAGGAACGCCTCGTCGTCCGCCTCCGTGAAGACCAGCCGGCCGGTGGCCTCCGGGACCGGCGAGCCGGCCGTCCACTCCAGGCGCAGCCGCTCGTTCTCCTCGGTCAGGCCGGCCTTGCGGGCCGCCTCGACCCGCCACTCCACGGCCGCGACGACGTCCGGGCGCTCGTGCCAGTCCCCGGGCAGGGCCAGGATGTTGTAGAGCGGCGGGTGCTCGGCGCCGGCCTCGGCGAACGCCGCGTGCCCGGCGGCCAGCAGCTCGGCCGCCAGGGCGGCCGGTTCGCCCGCCCCGTCCCGTACGTGCAGGCAGTCCAGCGCCACCGGGTGCGCGCTGTCCGCCCGCCCCCACCACACCGCGCGGGCCAGGAACTCGCCGTCCTCGTCCTCGGCGAACCAGGTCCACTCGGGACGGTACTGGCGGGCCTTCAGCTCGGCGCGGTACTCGGCGGCGGAGACGGCGGGGACCGGACCGGTCGCGTGGTATTCGGCGGCCCGGTCGGTCTGGTCGGCGGCTATGGGGTGGTAGCGCATCCCGCGATCATCACACGCGGTCACGGACACGACGAAGGGCCCCTACCAACTGGTAAGGGGCCCTCCGTATGGCCGGGTTGGTCGCGCCGCCGGAGCGACTACGACCAGGTCATCAGGCGCTTGGGCTGCTCCAGCACCGCCGCGATGTCCGCGAGGAACCGGGAGCCCTGCTCGCCGTCGATCAGGCGGTGGTCGAAGGACAGCGCCAGCGTGGTGACCTGGCGCGGCTTGACCTTGCCCTTGTGGACCCACGGCTGGAGCTTGATCGCACCGACCGCGAGGATCGCGGACTCGCCCGGGTTGAGGATCGGCGTACCGGTGTCGACGCCGAAGACGCCGACGTTGGTGATGGTGATGGTGCCGTCCTGCATGGCCGCCGGGGAGGTCTTGCCCTCGCGGGCGGTGGCCACCAGGTCGGACAGACCGTTCGAGAGCTCCGCGAGGGTCATGGCGTGCGCGTCCTTGATGTTCGGCACGATCAGACCGCGCGGGGTGGCCGCGGCGATGCCCAGGTTGACGTAGTGCTTGCGCACGATCTCCTGGTTGGCCTCGTCCCAGGCGGAGTTGATCTCCGGGTTGCGCTTGAGCGCGACCAGGACCGCCTTGGCGATGAGCAGCAGCGGGTTGATGCGCAGGCCGGCCAGGTCCGGGTCGGCCTTGAGCTCGGTGACCAGCTTCATCGTGCGCGTCACGTCGAAGGTGATGAACTCCGTGACGTGCGGGGCGGTGAACGCGGAGTTCACCATGGCCTGCGCGGTGACCTTGCGCACGCCCTTGACGGGGATGCGGGTCTCGCGCACGGCGTCCGCGCCGGTCCAGGCCGGAGCGGCGGCCGGCACGGCCTCCGCGGCCGGTACGGGCGCGGCGACCGGCGCCGGGGCGACGGCCGGGGCGGCGGGAGCGGCCGGGGCGGCCACGGCCGCGTGCACGTCCTCGCGGGTGATGATGCCGTCCGGGCCGGTCGGGGTGACCGTGGCCAGGTCGACGCCGAGGTCCTTGGCGAGCTTGCGCACGGGGGGCTTGGCCAGCGGACGGGCACCAGCGGCGGCACCGCCGTGGCCGTTCAGCCCGTTCGCGGACACCGGGGCCGGGGCCGGGGCGGCCGGGGCCGCGGGCGCCGGGGCGACCGGGGCCGCGGCGGCGGCCGCCGGAGCGGCGCCGGGGACCGCCTTGCGCGGCCGGCGCTTGGTCGAGGTCTGGGCCACGCCGTAGCCGACCAGGACCGGCTGCCGGGCGGCGGGCTGGGCCTCCTCGGCCGGGGCCGCCGGGGCGGCCTCCGCCACCGGGGCCGGAGCGGCCGCCGCGGCGCCGCCCTCCCCGGTGTCGACCGTGATGATCACCTGGCCGACGTCGACCGTGGTGCCCTCCGCGAAGCGCAGCTCGGCCACCACGCCGTCGAACGGGATCGGCAGCTCGACGGCCGCCTTCGCCGTCTCGACCTCGCACACGACCTGGCCGTCGGTGACGGTGTCACCCGGCTGGACGTACCACTTCAGGATCTCGGCCTCGGTGAGTCCCTCGCCCACGTCGGGCATCTTGAACTCGCGCAGTGTCGTCGTCATCGTCGTCACGACCTCTCCCTCAGTACGCCAGCGAGCGGTCGACGGCGTCGAGCACGCGGTCCAGGCCGGGCAGGTACTCCTCTTCCACCCGGGCCGGCGGGTACGGGGCGTGGAAACCGCCCACGCGCAGCACCGGCGCCTCCAGGTGGTAGAAGCACCGCTCGGTGATGCGGGCGGCGATCTCGGAGCCGACGCCCAGGAACACCGGGGCCTCGTGGACGACGACCAGGCGGCGGGTCTTCTCGACCGAGGCCTGGACGGTGTCGAAGTCGACGGGGGACATCGAGCGCAGGTCCACGACCTCGACCGACTTGCCCTCCTCGGCGGCGGCCGCGGCCGCCTCCAGGCAGACCTTCACCATCGGGCCGTACGCGGCCAGGGTGAGGTCGGCGCCCTCGCGGGCGACCCGCGCCTTGTGGAGCTCGCCGGGGATGGCGTCGACGTCGACGTCGCCCTTGTCCCAGTAGCGGCGCTTGGGCTCGAAGAAGATCACCGGGTCGTCGCTCTGGATGGCCTGCTGGAGCATCCAGTACGCGTCGGAGGCGTTCGAGGGCGAGACCACCTTCAGGCCCGCCACGTGCGCGAACAGCGCCTCGGGGGACTCGGAGTGGTGCTCGACCGCGCCGATGCCGCCGCCGTACGGGATGCGCACGACGACCGGCATCTTGACCTTGCCGAGCGCGCGGGCGTGCATCTTCGCGAGCTGCGTGACGATCTGGTCGTACGCGGGGAAGACGAACCCGTCGAACTGGATCTCCACGACCGGCCGGTAGCCGCGCAGGGCCAGGCCGATGGCGGTGCCGACGATGCCGGACTCGGCCAGCGGGGTGTCGATGACCCGGTCCTCGCCGAAGTCCTTCTGGAGGCCGTCGGTGATGCGGAAGACACCACCGAGCTTGCCGACGTCCTCGCCCATGACGAGGACCTTGGGGTCGGTGTCGAGGGCCTTGCGCAGCGACTCGTTGAGCGCCTTCGCGATCGACATCTTCTCAACAGCCATGATCAGTGACCCTCCTCGAAGGACGCGAGGTAGGCGGCGAACTCGGCGCGCTCCTCGTCCACGAGCGCGTGGCCGTCCGCGTAGACGTTCTCGAACATCGACATGCCGTCGGGGTCGGGCATGGCGCGCACGACCTCGCGCACGCGCTTGCCCAGGGTCTCGCTCTCGGACTCCAGCGAGGCGAAGAACTCCTCGTCTGCGCCGCCGGAGGCCAGCAGGTAGGCCTTCACGCGGGCGATCGGGTCCTTGGCCTCCCAGGCCTCGCGCTCCTCGTCGCGGCGGTAGCGCGTCGGGTCGTCGGAGGTGGTGTGGGCGCCCATGCGGTACGTGAAGGCCTCGACCAGGGTCGGGCCCTCGCCGCGGCGGGCCCGCTCCAGGGCCCAGCGGGTCACGGCGAGGCAGGCCAGGACGTCGTTGCCGTCCACCCGGATGCCCGGGAAGCCGAAGCCGGCGGCGCGCTGGTAGAGCGGGACGCGGGTCTGGCGCTCGGTGGGCTCGGAGATCGCCCACTGGTTGTTCTGGCAGAAGAACACCACGGGGGCGTTGTAGACCGCCGAGAAGGTGAAGGCCTCGTTGACGTCGCCCTGGCTGGAGGCGCCGTCGCCGAAGTACGCGATCACGGCCGAGTCGGCGCCGTCCTTGGCGATGCCCATGGCGTAGCCGGTGGCGTGCAGCGTCTGCGAGCCGATGACGATCGTGTACAGGTGGAAGTTGTTGGTGTTGGGGTCCCAGCCGCCGTGGTTCACGCCGCGGAACATGCCCAGCAGGTTGGTCGGGTCGACCCCGCGGCACCAGGCGACGCCGTGCTCCCGGTAGGTCGGGAAGACGTAGTCGTCGTCGCGCAGCGCGCGGCCGGAGCCGATCTGCGCGGCCTCCTGGCCGAGCAGCGAGGCCCACAGGCCGAGCTCGCCCTGGCGCTGCAGGGCGGTGGCCTCGGCGTCGAAACGGCGGGTCAGGACCATGTCGCGGTACAGCCCGCGCAGGTCGTCGGCGGAAATGTCGGCGACATAGGGGGCGAACTCGGGGTCCTCGACCCGGTCGCCCTCGGGCGTCAGCAGCTGTACGAGCTGGGGCTCGGCAGCCTGCGCGGCGGCGGCGGTCTTGCCGGTCGCTCGCTTGGTGCCGCTGCTGCGTCGCGGCTTGCGCGCGGCAGTGCTCTCCACGGTCACGTGTGCTCCTCCGTCGGTCCGGCACCCGGGGTCGTCCGGGGACCAGTGCGGCTCGCCCGTGTTCCCTTCCTCGCACGGGGTGGGTGCGACTCGGCGGGAAACAGGCGTGACAGGTGCCCCGGCTAGTGCCCTGCGCAATGCACGTTACCCAGTGCGCCGCATAACCGCGAAACCCCAGTTGACCTGGGATTTTGCTTGGATTTCCAAGTAAATCCGAGGTTGGGGGAACAACCACTGGTCACAGCCTTGCAGGAGGCCGGAACAACGGCACGTTATCCGGATCACCCCCGCCTGTGAAGAGGCGAGTGTGTGAAACTGAATCCGTGCGGGAAGACGGAAAAATCACGGTATTCCTCCTTGACGACCACGAAGTGGTGCGTCGGGGCGTCCACGAGCTGCTGTCGAGCGAGGCCGACATCGAGGTGGTCGGGGAGGCCGGAACGGTGGCCGACGCGCTGGTGCGGATTCCGGCCACGCGCCCGGACGTGGCCGTGCTGGACGTGCGCCTGCCGGACGGCAGCGGGGTCGAGGTCTGCCGCGAGGTGCGCTCCCGGGACGAGGACGTCAAGTGCCTCATGTTGACCTCGTTCGCGGACGACGAGGCCCTCTTCGACGCGATCATGGCCGGCGCCTCCGGGTACGTCCTGAAGGCGATCCGCGGGAACGAGCTGCTCAACGCCGTACGGGACGTGGCGGCCGGCAAGTCGCTGCTGGACCCGGTGGCCACCGCGCGGGTGCTGGAGCGGCTGCGGGACGGCAAGAACGGCAAGGGTGACGACCGGCTCGCGAACCTGACGGACCAGGAGCGCAAGATCCTCGACCTGATCGGCGAGGGCCTGACCAACCGGGTGATCGGCGAGCGGCTGCACCTGGCCGAGAAGACCATCAAGAACTACGTCAGCAGCCTGCTGTCCAAGCTCGGCATGGAGCGGCGCTCGCAGGCGGCCGCGTACGTGGCGCGGCTCCAGGCGGAGAAGCGCTGACGCCGCCCGGCTGACGGCGGACCCGGTTCCCGCTCCCCGAGGGGGCGGGAACCTCTTTTTTTCGCCGTGTTCGAGCCGGTCCTCCTGCGGTATCCGGCCACAGTTCGCCCTCGTGCACGCGTTCGCGGGAAATCCCGGACGCGTCACCGGCACGTTCTCGGATTACCGGCGGTACGCCCCGTTTTCTCCATGATCACCTGACGGTGTACGGTCACCCTCAGCAAAACTACTGGACGGTTATACCCATCGGTAACAGCCTTTGAGGAGGCTTCCTTTGGGCTGCCGTCCTGGTCTTGCCTTCCCGTGACCTGACCACTCAACGCCGAAGGTGACCCCACCCATGTCCAAGCGCACCCTGCCGCAGCGCGCCCTCGTGCTGCCCGCGCTGACCGTGACCGCCTCCCTCGCCCTCTGCGGCGTCCTCGCCGCCCCCGCCACGGCCGCCCAACCGGCAGCCCCGGCAGGCCCGTTGACGGGCCCGGCGGCCGGACGCGCCGCCACCACCCCGCTCGCGCTCGCCTCGTACGACCGCCGCACCGGCAAGGCGAGGCTCACCGCGCCCCGCGCCGCCCGCGGCCCGCACGCCCCCGCCGCCGAGACCGCCGGCGTCCGGCCCGGCCAGCTCATCGCCAGCCCGCCGTCGGCCGCCGCGCCGCGCGGCGCCCTGCTCGCCATCACGGCCGTGGAGCCGGCCGCGGGCGGCCAGGTCGAGGTCAGCACCCGCCCGGCCACCATCGCCGAACTGCTCGGCGACGCCAACGCGGCGCTGCACAAGGAGCTCGACCCGCGCGCCATCCAGGTCAAGCCCATGCTCAAGGACCTCAAGGTGTCGTACACCAAGCGGGCCGACGGCGCCGACGGCCACGCGTCGGCCGCGCTGGAGCTCGACGCGGACACCAGCGTGCCGCTGCCCGGGGGCGCCTCCGCGAGCCTGTCGGGCGCCGTGGAGATCGACCCGTCGGTGAACTTCTCGTACACCGGCACCAAGGGCATCCTGCGACCGCAGCAGGCCAAGGTCGGCCTCGACCTCGGCGCGCACGCCAACTGGCACATCAGCGCCGGGCTCAGCGCCTCCGCGACGCCGGTGCGCATCCCGCTCGCCAAGCTCAGCGCCAGCCCGGTCCTGATGGTGGGCCAGCTGCCGGTCGTGGTGAACCTCGACCTCACGCTCGCCGCCGAGATCGGCGCGGACGGCTCGGTCACCCTCGACACCCAGCAGGACATCAACGGCTCCTGGTCCATCGAGGGTTCGTACACCAAGGGCGAGGGCTGGAAGACCGCCACCACCCCGCTGACCGTCAACGCCTCCCCGGTCCGCGCCAAGCTCAGCGGCAACGCCTCGGTGCGCACCGGCCTCGCCGCCGACGCCTCGGTGGCGCTGTACGACACCGTGGGCCTGAAGGCGTCGGTCAAGCCGTACCTGCGGACCTCGGTCAACGGCACGGTCACGGTGGACAGCAGCGGCGCCGCGCCGGTCGTCCAGGGCTCGGCGGGGCTCTACGGCGGCTTCGACCTCACCGGCGCCCTGATGGCCCGGATAGCCATCTTCGGCACGCCGCTGTTCGAGAAGGACATCCCGCTGGGGTCCCTGCACCGCGAGTGGACGATCGCCGAGCGCACGACCGGCTGACGCCCGTCGGACGACCGTCGGACGACCGTCGGACGACCCATGAGAAAGCCGATGCCGGCACCCCCTCGTCGAGGGGGTGCCGGCATCGGCGTACCGCTTCGGTGCGTGCCCGCGGGGCCGCTCAGCCCGCGCCCGCGCCGCCGTCCGGGCCGCCCGCGTCCGTGCCCGGGCTCTCGGTGCCCTTGGTCGGGTCCGTGGTCGGGTCGGTGGTCGGGTCCGTCGGGTCGGTCGTCGGGTCGGTCGACGCGGTCGGGTCCGTCGTCGGGTCCGTCGACCGCGTCGGGTCGGTGGTCGGCGGGTCCTGGCTCGGGTGGTCCCAGGACGGCTTCGGCTTGGGCGTCCACGTCTCGCCGTCGTCGGAGCCGGTCTCGTCGTCCGTCGTGCCCTTGGAGGACTCCTCCGGGTCCGGGCTCTTCGGCGCCTGGCTCTGGCTGTGCGACACCCCGGGGTTGACCGGGCCGTTCTCGTCGCCGCCGGTCGGCGTCTTGGCCTTCTGCAGCGCGTACGTGACGCCGCCCGCGATCGCCACCATCGCGACCACGGCCAGCAGCCACATCTTCCAGCGGCCGCCCCCGCCGCCCCGGGCGGTGCGGTCGTCGTGGTAGCCGCCGCCACCGCCGCCGTAGGCGGCGCCGTCGTCCGGGTTGAGCGGGGGCACCATCGGCCCGCCGAACTGCGGGGTGTTCCCGTGGGAAGGGTACGCCTGCACGCCCGGACCGTTCGCGGCCGGGCTCGCTGTGGTGGCGTTCGGGCCGTGCGGCAGGGCCATGGTGACCGGGCCGGTGTTCCACGTACCGGTGCCGGCGCCCTGCTCCTGGAGCATCTGGAGCGCGTACTGGACCAGCCCGCGCATCTCCTCGGCGCTCTGGAAGCGGTCGTCGGCGTCCTTGGCGAGGGCGCGCATCGCCAGGCCGTCGAGCTCCGGCGGCACGCCCGGGGTCTGGTGGGACGGCGGCACGGGCGCGTCCTGCACGTGCTGGTAGACCACCGACAGCGGGGTCTCGCCCGTGAACGGCGGCCGTCCGGTGAGGAGTTCGTAGAGCAGGCAGCCGGTGGCGTACAGGTCGCTGCGGTGGTCGACGGCCTTGCCGAGGGCCTGCTCGGGCGACAGGTACTGCGGCGTTCCCATGACCATGCCGGTCTGGGTCATCGTCGTGGACGCGCCGTGCAGGGCGCGGGCGATGCCGAAGTCCATCACCTTGACCGCGCCGGCGTTGGTGATGATGACGTTGGCGGGCTTGATGTCGCGGTGCACGATGCCGTGCTGGTGCGAGTAGGCCAGCGCCTCCAGGACGCCGGAGACGATGATGAGCGCCTGGTCGAAACCGGGGGGCTCGGCGCTGATGAGGAGGTCGCGGATCGTGCGGCCCTCGACGAGCTCCATGACGATGTAGGGGACGACGTTGCCGTTCACCCGGTCCTCGCCGGAGTCGTAGACCGCCACCACCGCGTGGTGGTTGAGGCCGGCGACCGACTGCGCCTCGCGCGTGAAGCGGGCCTTGGAGACCGGGTCCTCGGCCAGGTCCGCGCGCAGCAGCTTCACGGCGACGGTGCGGCCCAGCCGCACGTCCTCGGCGGCGAAGACCTCCGCCATGCCGCCGCGGCCCAGACGGTGGGTCAGCCGGTAACGGCCGTCGCCCACCATGTTCCCTGAGAACTGCTCGGGGACATCTGCCATCCCGGCGCCGCTGCCCTCGGGTTCGGGTGCCATCAGTCCTCGCCGTCGTTTCCAGCCCGCGTCAGCGGTACGTCTTACGTTTGTTTTATTCAGGGTGCTCCGATGAACGCTACAGCCTTCGGGCCCTCCGCCGGTCCGGCATCGCGCCCTGTCCGCGTGTGGTCACAGAGCGGGCACCCGGCTTGACTGGTCACGACCCTCCGGCAGACTGTGGCCCGACATACGGATATCGCCAGGCGTGGCCGCGTACAGCCGACGAGAGCTGAGGAGTACTGCGGCGCACCGCCGGGCACCGCCGAGGGGAAGCACAGTCATGAGCCAGGACGGCACACAGGGGCGTTACGCAGGCGGCTCCCTGGCCCGTGGCCGTTACCAGCTGCGGGACTTGCTCGGCGAGGGAGGCATGGCGTCGGTGTACCTCGCCTACGACGCCGCCCTCGACCGGCAGGTCGCGATCAAGACCATGCACACCGAGCTCGGCCGCGAGCAGTCGTTCCGCGAGCGCTTCCGCCGCGAGGCGCAAGCTGTGGCGAAACTGTCGCACACCAACATCGTCTCGGTATTCGATACGGGCGAGGACACCGTCGCGGTGCCGGGCGAGGGCGACGGCGCCCTGATGCCCTACATCGTCATGGAGTACGTCGAGGGCCAGCCGCTCGGTTCGGTGCTGCGCGACGCGATCGGGCAGCACGGGGCGATGGCCGCGGACCAGGCGCTGAAGGTCACGGCCGACGTGCTGGCGGCGCTGGAGGCCAGCCACGAGCTCGGCCTGGTGCACCGCGACATCAAGCCCGGCAACGTGATGATCACCAAGCGTGGTGTGGTCAAGGTCATGGACTTCGGCATCGCCCGCGCGATGCAGTCGGGCGTCACGTCCATGACGCAGACCGGCATGGTCGTCGGCACGCCGCAGTACCTCTCGCCGGAGCAGGCGCTGGGCCGGGGCGTCGACGCCCGCTCGGACCTGTACTCGGTCGGCATCATGCTCTTCCAGCTGCTGACCGGGCGGCTGCCGTTCGACGCGGACTCGCCGCTGGCGATCGCGTACGCGCACGTGCAGGAGGAGCCGGTGGCGCCCTCCGCCGTGAACCGGTCCGTCACGCCGGCCATGGACGCGCTGGTGGCGCGGGCGCTGAAGAAGAACCCGAACGAGCGTTTCCCGACCGCCGCCGCCATGCGCGACGAGTGCCTGCGGGTGCTGTCGGCCGGGCAGACCGGCGCGCCGGTGATCGTCGCGGGCGGTCCGGTGAACAGCGGTGCGGGCGTCGGCTCGACCGTGTTCCCGCCGCTGGACTCCGGGCTCCAGGGCCCGCCGCCGCAGTCGGTGCAGCAGCCCTACCCGGGTCCGTACGGGCCCGCCCAGACTCCTCCGCCGCAGCACACCCCGGTCCCGCAGCAGCAGGCGCACCACCAGGCCGGCTACGCGTACCCGCCCTCCCCGGCGCCGCAGCAGGGCTTCTCGACCCCGCCGCCGTACCCCGGTGCGAGCACCGGCTCCACCGGAGCGGCTTACGCCGCGCCCCTCAATGGGCCGGCCACGGCCCCGTCGTCGTCCCCCGCCCGACCGGGCTCGGGCTCGGGCGGGCAGCGCAGCCGGCTGGTGACGGTCGGCTCGATCGCGGTCGCGCTGCTGGCGGTGGGCGGTCTGGTCACGGCGCTGATCCTGAACATGGAGAACGACGACGAGGGCGGCAACTCCCCGCAGGCCGGCAGCTCGTCCTCCAGCTCGTCGGCGAAGGCGGGCCACCGCGGCCCGGACCGCTCGCGGACGATCAAGGAGTCCGAGTGCAAGGACGCCACCGAGTCCTACAACGACCCGTCCAAGGTCAAGATGCCGGACCTGCGCTACAAGGACATCCTCTCCGTCAAGAAGTGCATCCAGTTGGCCGGCTGGCACATCGACGTCCAGGAACGGGACGAGGCCGTGTACGGCGAGGACCAGGTGCTGGAGCAGTTCCCGAACCCGGACGACGACATCGACCCGAACGGCACCAAGGTCACCGTGTACATCTCCACGGGCAACCCGGCCTCCTGACGGCCCCCTGAGCCGCGGGGCCCCGCGGCCCCGCCGCACCGGGCCGCAGCGGCCACCGGGCCGCAGCGACCCGCACCGGCGTCAGTCGTCGCGCATGCGCAGCCGCAGCCCCATGTAGCCGAGGCCCAGGCCCATCAGGGCCAGGCCGGCGCCGAGCGGGAGCAGGTGCGCCGCCAGGTCGGCGGCGCGCGCGTTCGGGTCGGCGCCGAGCGCGGCCGGGGGCCTCTCGCTCGGTTCGGGGCGGGCCGGCTGCTGCGGACGGGGCCGGGCCGGCTGCGGGACGACGTGCGGGGGGACGGGCGGGGGGACGGGGGGCTGCGGTACCGGCCGGGCCGCGGGCAGTCCCGGCCCGGGCAGCTGTACCTCCTCGCCGACCCGGCCGGGCCGGGTCCGGCCCTCGCCGGCGAAGCTGCCGGCGAGTTCGTCGTCCGCGTGGGTGAGCGCGTCGAGGTCCACCTCGTCCGCGGCCTCGGCGGCCCCGGTGGCCTCGGTCGCCTCGGTGGTCTCCGCGATCTCGGCCGTCTCCACGATCTCCGCGGCTTCCGCCGCCTCCGGGGCGTGCGCCCCGTCCACGGCCTCCCGGGCGGGGGCCCGAGCGGGAACGGGGTCCGGGGCGGCCGGCCGGTCCGGTACGGACGCGGCCGTACGGGGGTGCGCGGGGGCCGCGTCCGCCGTCCCGGGGAGCAGCGCGCCGAGGGCGAACGCCGCCCCGGCCGTCCACCGGACCGCACGAAGGCGCTGAGTCACGGGGACCCCTCCGTCCCGAACCACCGAGATGTCAGGCTCAGATTCACACGAACCGACATTCCCGGCATCCCGGACGGGTCGTCAGAGCGGCGCCGCCGGCGTCCCCCCTGAGATGTACATCTCAGGGAGCTTTGCAGCCTCGAACATACTCGGTATACATACTCGGTATGTCGATCCGCCACGGACTCCTCGCCCTGCTGGAGCGCGGCCCCCGGTACGGCTCCCAGCTGCGTACCGAATTCGAGACCCGCACCGGCTCCACCTGGCCGCTCAACGTCGGCCAGGTCTACACGACCCTCGCCCGCCTGGAGCGGGACGGCCTCGTCGCGCCCGACGGCGAGGACGCGGCCGGGCACACCCTCTACGCCATCACGGAGGCCGGCCGTACCGAGCTCCACGACTGGTACGAGCGCCCGGTCGACCGCACCAGCCCGCCCCGCGACGAGTTGTCCATCAAGCTCGCCATGGCCGTGGGCGCCCCCGGCGTGGACATCCGCGCCGTCATCCAGGCCCAGCGCTCCGCCACGATCAAGGCGATGCAGGACTACACCCGGCTCAAGGCGCAGGCGCTCGCCGCGATCGAGTCTGGGCGGTCCCAGGAGCGCGACGACGTGGCGTGGCTGCTCGTCGTCGAGCAGCTCATCTTCCAGACCGAGGCCGAGGCCCGCTGGCTGGACCACTCCGAGACCCGGCTCGTCCGGCTCTCCGCGGCGGCCGGACGGAGAGCCGAGCACGACCCGGCCGAGACGACCACCCCGACCCCGCGCGGCGCCGGCGCCGCCGCTCCGACCCCGACCGCCCAGGCCCCCGCACGGGCCCCGCGGAACTGACGACCGTCCCAGGGGGGACCGCTCCATGCCCGACCAGCACCTGCCCCACCAAGGCCACCAAGCCCACCCGACCCCGCCGACCTACTCGGCGCCCCCGACCCACCCGACCCACCCGACCCAGCAAGGTCAGCAAGGTCAGCAGGGTCAGCAGGGTCACCAGGGCCGGCAGCCCGTCCTGCACCTCCAGCAGCTCACCCGCGTCCACGGCAGCGGCGCCACCGAGGTGCACGCCCTGCGCGGCATCGACCTCGCCGTGCACCCCGGCGAACTCGTCGCCGTCATGGGCCCCTCCGGCTCCGGGAAGTCCACCCTGCTGACCCTCGCGGGCGGACTGGACACCCCCACCAGCGGCCGCGTGGTCGTGGAGGGCACCGACATCACCACGGCCGGCCGCAAGCAGCTCGCGGCCCTGCGCCGCCGCAGCATCGGCTACGTCTTCCAGGACTACAACCTGATCCCGGCGCTCACCGCCGCGGAGAACGTGGCCCTCCCCCTCGAGCTCGACGGCACCTCGGCCCGCCGCGCCCGAGCCGCCGCCCTGGCCGCGCTGGAGGAGATGAACCTGCCGCAGCTCGCCGACCGCTTCCCCGACGAGATGTCCGGCGGCCAGCAGCAACGCGTGGCCATCGCCCGCGCCCTGGTCGGCGACCGCCGCCTCGTCCTCGCCGACGAGCCCACCGGCGCCCTCGACTCCGAGACCGGCGAGTCCGTCCTCGGCCTGCTGCGGGCCCGCTGCGACGCGGGCGCCGCCGGCGTCCTCGTCACGCACGAACCGCGGTTCGCGGCCTGGGCCGACCGCGTGGTGTTCCTGCGCGACGGCAGCGTCGTCGACGAGACCGTGCGCAGCAACGCGGACTCCCTGCTCTCCGGGCGGGCCGCCCGGTGACGTCCTGGTACCACTCCTGGGTCGCGGCGGTCCGCATCGCCCGCCGCGACGCCTGGCGCTCCAAGGGCCGCAGCCTCCTGGTCCTCGCCATGATCGCCCTGCCCATCCTGGGCGTGAGCGCCACCGACGTGACGCTGCGCAGCGCCGACCTCTCCCCCGAGCAGAAGCTCTCCCGCGCCCTCGGCGCGGCCGACGCCCGGGTCGAGGGCACCGGCATGGGCGGAACGCCGATCCTGCAGGACGCGAAGGCCACGAACTGGGCGCCGGCCGGCGGCTACGAGGACGGCAAGGACTACCCCGAGGGCCCCACGAACATCCCCTCTGCGCTCCCGCCCGGGTCCACCGTCCTGAAGGACACCACGACCACCGCACGGATCCGCACCAGGTACGGCCTGCTCAGAGCCGACGTGCGCGAGCTCGACACCGCGAGCCCGCTGGCCGCCGGCCTGCTGACCCTCAACCGCGGCCGCTTCCCCGCCGGACCGGGCGAGATCGCCGCCACCGACCACCTGCTGGAGTCCGCCGGCCTGTACGTGGGCTCGAAGGTCGTCTTCCGCGGCATGGAGAACTCCCCGCTGCGCGTCGTCGGCGCGTACGAGCTCCCGAGCTCGCTGAAGGACGACCAGCTGCTCGGCGCCCCCGGCGCGGTCCTCCCGCGGCTCGACGGTGCGCTGAAGGCGACCGGCCTGCAGCCCCTGGACACGAACAGCAGTTACTTCGTGCGCACCGGCACCCCGGGGGGCTTCACCTGGGACATGGTGCAGAAGGCCAACGCCAAGGGCGCCCTGGTCCTGTCCCGACAGGTCTCGCTGCACCCGCCGGCCGACTCCGAGGTCCCGTACTACCGGCAGGAGCCGCGCCACGACTACGGCGACTCGGCCGCTGCGAACGCCGAGGCCCTGGCCGTCGCCGCGACCGTCGTGATGCTGGCCATGTTGGAGATCTGCCTGCTGGCCGGCCCCGCCTTCGCCGTCGGCGCCCGGCGCTCGCGCCGCCAGCTCGGCCTGGTGGGCGCCAACGGCGGCGACCGCCACCACATCCGCGCCATCGTGCTCTCCGGCGGCCTGGTCATCGGCGCCTCCGCCGCGGTCGTCGGCACCGCCTTGGGCCTGGTGCTCACGTGGGCCCTGCAGCCGGTACTGGAAGGCCAGTTGGGGAATCGTTTCGGCGGCTTCGAGGTGCGCCCGCTGGAGCTCCTGGGCATCGCCCTCCTCGCCGTCGTGACCGGCCTGCTGGCCGCGGTCGTCCCCGCCGTCACGGCCTCCCGCCAGACCGTGCTGGCCTCCCTGACCGGCCGCCGCGGCGTGCGCCGCGCCAACCGCGTGCTGCCCGTCGTCGGCCTGGTCGCCGTCGGCATCGGCGCCGCCGTGGCGCTGTACGGGTCCACCCAGGAGTCCGGCGGCTTCCTGATGGTCGGCGGTGGCAGCGCCGTCGCCGAGCTCGGCGTGGTCGCGCTGACCCCGACCCTGGTCGGTCTGTTCGGGCGGGCCGGGCGCTGGCTGCCGCTGTCACCGCGGCTCGCGCTGCGGGACGCGGTGCGCAACAGGGGGCGTACGGCTCCGGCCGTGGCCGCCGTCCTGGCCGCCGTGGCGGGCACCGTCGCCGTGGCCACGTACAGCGCCAGCACCGACGCCCAGCAGCGCGCGGAGTACGACGCCAAGGCCCCGTACCTGTCCGGCTGGGCCAGCGCCACGGACGCGGCCTCGCAGCGGGACCTGCCGGCCGTCCGCGCCGCCATGGCCCGGGAACTGCCCCTGGCCGTACGGACGGACGTCGAGCGGGTCTACGTCGGCAAGCCCAGCTGCGACCCGTGGAACGTCGGCGACGGCTGCGGACAGGTGCAGCTGTACACGCCCAAGGCGAACCGCTGCCCGCGCGACACCGTCCGGGACCTCGACAGCCTGCCGCCCGAGAAGCTGCGCGCCATGGCCTCCGACTGGCGCTGCAAGCCCCTCAGCAAGGTGTACGCCGAACTGGACGTCGTGGTCGGCGACGAGAAGCTGCTCACCGTGCTCGGCATCACCGACCCCGGCGCCGTCCGGGCCCTGCGCGACGGCGGGGCGGTCGCCTTCGGCAAGGCCAACGTGGCGAACGGCCGGATCAAGTTCACCGAGGTCGTCGACGAGAAGAAGGCCACCGCCGCCTCCGACCGGGGCGAGGACCCCCCGGGGCGCACCTCCACCGTCCCGGCCCACCTCACCACCTCCGACGGGTACGGCCTCCGGGCGATCCTGTCCCCGGCGGCGGCGAAGACCGCGGGCTTCAAGACCGTCGCGTACGCCACGTACTTCACGCTCGACCAGGAGCCGAAGCCCGAGCAGCGGCAGGCTCTGGACGCGGCCCTGGACCGCATCGGCACCGAGATCGTCGTGTACGTCGAGCGCGGGTACGAGAGCGAGACGGGCATCGAGACGCTCGCCCTCACCGTGTTCGCCGGCCTCGTCACGATCGGCGCGGCGGGCATCGCCACCGGCCTCGCCCAGGCGGACGCCGAGGCCGACCTCAAGACGCTGGCGGCGGTCGGCGCCGCCCCGCGGGTACGCCGCACCCTGAGCGGGTTCCAGTGCGGCGTGGTCGCGGCGATGGGCGTCCTGCTCGGGTCCGCGTCCGGGATCCTGCCGGCGGTGGGGCTGCGCTGGAGCCAGCAGCGGACCCAGGAGTCCTTCTACCAGCAGTCCGTCGCCGGCGGCTGGGGCGTCGCGGGCGAAGGGCCGGCGGAGCTGCCGGTGATCGTGCCCTGGCAGACGCTGGCGCTGCTGCTCGTGGCGGTCCCGGTGGGCGCGGCGCTGCTGGCGGCGCTGGTCACCCGCTCCTCGGGCGCGCTGGCCCGGCGGGCCGCGCAGTAGGGGGAATTCCCGGCTTCGTGCCCCCGTACAGGGTGGATCACCGCTGTACGGGGGCACACCGTCTGATGACGCAGGTGTGCGAGAGAATGGCGGCATGGAGATGCCGAGGAGTGAACGGTCGCAGGACAGCCCCCCGCATGTGCTGATCGTGGGCCAGGACGGGATGGCGGTCGGCGGCGCCCATGACGAGTCCCGCGAGGTGCCGGTGACGGAAATGGTGGAACAGCCCGCGAAGGTCATGCGCATCGGGAGCATGATCAAGCAGCTTCTTGAAGAAGTACGAGCGGCTCCTCTGGACGAGGCCAGCCGGGTGCGCCTGAAGGACATCCACGCCTCCTCGGTGAAGGAACTGGAGGACGGCCTCGCGCCGGAGCTGGTCGAGGAACTGGAGCGCCTGTCCCTCCCGTTCACCGACGAGGCCATCCCTTCCGAGGCGGAACTGCGCATCGCACAGGCGCAGTTGGTGGGCTGGCTGGAGGGCCTCTTCCACGGCATCCAGACCGCCCTGTTCGCGCAGCAGATGGCCGCGCGGGCCCAGCTGGAGCAGATGCGCCGCGCCCTCCCGCCCGGCGCCCCCACGGACGACGAACCCGGCCACGGCATCGCCTCGGGCCCGTACCTGTAACCCCCCTCGAACGCCGGCGAGGCTGGATGTGCGCATCCAGCCCGCGCGGCGTTTGAACGCACCCGGCGCGCAGCGCCAGGGTTTCCCGGGCGGAGCCCGGTGGGCGGCGTCCGTGGTCGCGAGCCACGGTTGCGGGAAGGGGCGGGGAGGGGACACCGCCCCGCAGGGCCCACCGGCCGAGGACGGCCCACCCGGGGCGCCCCGCCCGGCCCGAACCCGCCCCGCGTGCGGGGCGGGGTGAGCACCCCACCCCGCACGGAAGACGACCCCGCCATACTCGAGGGCATGACGTACGACGCCATCGTGTTGGCAGGCGGCGCCGCGCAACGCCTCGGCGGCGCCGACAAGCCCGGCCTGCCCGTCGGCGGCCGCCCCTTGGTCGACCGCGTACTGGACGCGTGCGCCGACGCGGCCACGACCGTGGTCGTCGGCGGCCGACGGGCCACGCCCCGCCCCGTCACGTGGGCCCGCGAGGACCCGCCCGGCGGCGGCCCCCTCGCAGCCCTGGAGGCCGGCCTCCGCCACGTCACGGCGGACCGGGTGCTCGTACTCTCCGCCGACCTCCCGTTCCTGGACCGCGCCACCGTCCGCACGCTGCTGGCCGGACTGGACGCCGCGCAGGCGTCCACCGACCGGGCCCACGAGCCCGCCGGCCCACATCCCCGGCCGCACCGCCCCGAAGCCGTCCTCGTGCGGGACCGTACCGGCCGGGACCAGCCACTGGTCGCGGCGTACGCCACCGAACCGCTGCGCCGCGAGCTCGCGCTGCTCGCCACCGAGTACGGATCCGTCACCGGCCTCCCGCTGCGCCTGCTCACCGCCGAGCTGGCGCTGGCCCGCGTCGACGGGGCCGACGCGGCCGCCTTCGACTGCGACACCTGGGAGGACCTCGCGGCGGCCCGCGCCCGGATCAGGGAGCATGGGAACGTGCTCGACGAATGGATCACCGCAGTCAAGACCGAACTCGGCATCGACGTCGCCGTCGACATCCCCGAGCTGCTGGACCTGGCCCGCGACGCCGCACACGGCGTGGCCCGCCCGGCCGCACCGCTGACCACCTTCCTGGTCGGGTACGCCGCCGCGCTCGCCGCGGCCGACGGCGCCGACCCGAAGGCGGCCCTGACCGAGGCCTGCCGCAAGGCCGCCGACCTCGCCACCCGCTGGGAGGCCGAGACCGGCCCGGCCGGCAGCCCGGCCGGCGGATGACCGCCGCCCCCGCGTCGCCGGAGGAGCGGGCCGTGTCGCCGGAGGAGAAGGCCGTCCAGGAGGCCCTCGCCCTCGTGAGCCGCCCCGGCCACGGCTCGCCCGCCGGCGGCACCCGCGGCACCCCCGGCCCGTCCGACGCCCCCCGCCCCGGGGCCGCCGCCCACGGCCGCGGTGCCGGACCCGGACCCGCCCCCGAGGAGGCACGGGCCCGCGCCGAGGGCGGCGACCCGAACCGGAGCCGGCACCAGAACCCGGACCGCGACCGAGCCCACCCCACGGCGGCACCGGAAGCGGAACCCCACGCCCACCGCGCCACCCCCTGGCCGAAGGCCCGCGCCACCGCCGTCCGCGCAGCCCGCACCACCACCCACACCACCGGACCGACCGGACCCGCGGCCCCCACCGGGACCGCCCCCGCCCGGGCCGTCCCCCTGGCCGAAGCCCTCGGCCGCGTCCTGGCCACCCCCCTCGACGCCCTCACCGACCTGCCCTCCTTCGACACCTCCGCCATGGACGGCTGGGCCGTGGCCGGCCCCGGCCCCTGGCGGGTCCGCGACACCGGCGCCGAGGGCGGCTCCGGGGTGCTGGCCGGCGCCGCCGCGCCCGCCCCGCTCGCGGACGGCGAGGCGGTCCGGATCGCCACCGGGGCCCGCATCCCCGCCGAGGCCACCGCCGTCATCCGCAGCGAGCACGCCCGCCACGACCCGGACAAGGCCCGGCTGTACGCCGACCGCGAGGTCGTCACCGGCCAGGACATCCGCCCCCGCGGCCAGGAGTGCCGCACCGGCGACCGGCTGCTGCCCGCCGGGGTGACCGTGAGCCCGGCCGTGCTGGGCCTGGCCGCGGCCGCCGGGTACGACGAGCTGGCGACCGTACCGAGGCCCACCGTCGAGGTCCTCGTCCTCGGCGACGAACTGCTGGCCGAGGGACGCCCGCACGACGGCCTCATCCGCGACGCCCTCGGCCCGATGCTCGGGCCCTGGCTGACCGCCCTCGGCGCCGAGGTGCTGGCCACCCGCCGCCTCGGGGACGACGCCGAGGCGCTGTACGCGGCCGTCACCGGCTCCGCCGCCGACGTGGTCGTGACGACCGGCGGGACCGCGTCCGGGCCCGTGGACCACGTCCACCCGGTGCTCGCCCGGGCCGGCGCCGAGCTGCTGGTCGACGGGGTCGCGGTGCGCCCCGGCCACCCCATGCTGCTGGCCGGGACCGCCCCGGGCCGGTTCCTCGTCGGACTGCCCGGCAACCCGCTGGCCGCCGTCTCCGGCCTGCTCACCCTCGCCGAGCCGCTGCTGCGCGCCCTGTCCGGCCGCGGACCCGCCGCGCGCTACGCGCTGCCCGTCCGGGACGACGTCCCCGGGCACCCGCACGACACCCGACTGGTGCCGGTGGCACTGCGCGCCGAGCACGCCGTACCGCTGCGGTACCACGGTCCGGCGATGCTGCGCGGGATCGCGGCGGCCGACGCGCTGGTCGTCGTACCGCCGTACGGTGCGGTGGCCGGTCAGGAGCTGGAGGTCCTCGAACTGCCCTGGGCTGCGGGTGGTTTCACGTGAAACTCCCCGGCCGGGACGCGATGGCGCGGGACGCCGACGAGAACCTGGTCACGCGACGGGTGAAACTGCCCAAGCGGGTGGTGGAACGGCCCCTGCGCCAGGTCGGCAAGCGGCTGCTGATGGCCCTCGGCGTCCTCGTCCTGACGGTGCTCATCGTCTGGCTCGACCGCGACGGCTACCACGACAACGCCGACGGCAGCGTCGACCTGCTCGACTCGATCTACTACGCCACCGTGACGCTGTCGACCACCGGGTACGGCGACATCGTCCCGCAGAGCGACTCGGCGCGGCTGACGAACGTCCTGCTCATCACCCCGCTGCGGGTGCTGTTCCTGATCATCCTGGTCGGCACCACCCTGGAGGTCCTCACCGAACGGACCCGGGAGGAGTGGCGACTGAACCGCTGGAGGGCCCAGGTGCGCGAGCACACCGTCGTCGTCGGATTCGGTACGAAGGGCCGCTCCGCGCTCCTGACCCTGCTGGCCACCGGCCTGCGCAAGGAGCAGGTGGTGATCGTCGACCCGAGTTCCAAGGTCGTCGAGGCGGCCAACGCGGAGGGTTTCGCGGGCGTGATCGGCGACGCGACGCGCAGCGACGTGCTGCTGCGGGCCGAGCTGCCGAAGGCCCGTCAGGTCATCGTGGCCACCCAGCGGGACGACACGGCGGTGCTGGTCACCCTGACGGCGCGGCAGCTCAACCGCGGCGCGAAGATCGTCGCGGCGGTGCGCGAGGAGGAGAACGCCCCGCTGCTGAAGCAGTCCGGCGCGGACGCCGTCATCACGAGCGCGAGCGCGGCCGGGCGGCTGCTGGGGCTCTCGGTGCTCAGCCCGAGCGCCGGGACCGTGATGGAGGACCTCATCCAGCAGGGCAGCGGACTGGACCTGGTCGAGCGGCCGGTGCGGAAGTCCGAGGTGGGCAGGACCGTGCGGGAGACCGACGACCTGGTGGTCAGCGTGCTGCGCGGGCACCGGTTGCTGGCGTACGACCACCCGAAGGCGAGCCCGCTGGAGCTGACGGACCGTCTCATCGTCATCGTCCGGGCGGCCCCGCCGGAGCCGGCGGCCCCGTAGCCGGCGACGGCGCGGCGCACGCCCCGGCCGGTGGGCGGCAGCGGACCGCGGCCCCGCGACCCGAGCCGGCCCTCCGGCAGAACGCCCCACGGCCTCGGGACCCGCTCGGCGGCCGGCCGGTAGCCTCGCGCCATGCGTGCGATCACGATTCCCCAGCCCGGCGGCCCCGAGGCCCTGGTGTGGGCCGAAGTCCCCGATCCCGTGCCCGCCGAGGGCGAGGTCCTCGTCGAGGTCGCGGCCAGTGCCGTGAACCGGGCCGACCTGCTCCAGCGGCAGGGCTTCTACAACCCGCCGCCGGGCTCGTCCCCGTACCCCGGTCTCGAATGCTCGGGCCGCATCGCGGCGTTGGGACCCGGGGTGTCCGGCTGGTCGGTGGGCGACGAGGTGTGCGCACTGCTGGTGGGCGGCGGGTACGCGGAGAAGGTCGCGGTGCCGGCCGGGCAGCTGCTCCCGGTGCCGGAGGGGGTCGACCTGGTGACGGCCGCCGCGCTGCCGGAGGTCGCGTGCACGGTGTGGTCCAACGTCTTCATGATCGCGCACCTGCGGCCGGGCGAGACGCTGCTGGTGCACGGCGGGGCGAGCGGCATCGGCACGATGGCCGTCCAGCTCGCGAAGGCGGTCGGGGCGAAGGTCGCGGTGACGGCCGGCAGCCCGGAGAAGCTGGCGCGCTGCGCCGAGCTGGGTGCGGACGTACTGATCGACTACCGGAAGCAGGACTTCGTCGAGGAGGTGCGGGCCGCGACCGGGGGTGCGGGGGCGGACGTGATCCTCGACATCATCGGGGCGAAGTACCTGGCGCGGAACGTGGACGCGCTGGCCGTGAACGGGCGGATGACGGTCATCGGGCTGCAGGGCGGGGCCAAGGCCGAGCTGAACCTGGGGGCGCTGCTGATGAAGCGGGCGGCGGTCGTGGGTACGACGCTGCGGGCCCGGCCGCTGGGTGAGAAGGCGGCGGTCGTCGCCGCCGTGCGCGAGCACGTCTGGCCGCTGGTCGAGGCGGGTCGGGTGCGGCCCGTCGTCGACCGCGCCCTTCCCCTCGCCGAGGCCGCCGAGGCGCACCGCCTCCTGGAGTCCGGCGAGCCGGTGGGCAAGCTCCTGCTGACGCGCTAGCCCCACCCTGCGGGGCGGTTCCCCCACCCTCCGCAGGCTTCGTCCGGGGGACCCCCGCTTCCCCCGTTTCCCCGGGGCTCCGCCCAGCCCCCTGGGGCTCCGCCCCAGACCCCGCGCCTCAATCGCCGGCGAGGCTGGAATCGACCCACCGAGTCCGCAACCGCGCCCACCGGCGGGAACGAAATCCAGCCCGCGCGGCGTTTGTGCGCACCCGGCGCGCAGCGCCGGGGTTCCCGGGCGGAGCCCGGTGGGCGGCGTCCGTGGTCGCACGCCACGGTTTCGGGAAGGGGTGGGAAGGGGGACATCGCCCCGCAGGGCCCACCGGCCCGCGGACGGGTCGGGGCGGGCACCACCGCGGAGGTGGGGCCGGGCCGGACGGACCGGAGGGGGAAGCGCGCCCCGCCGAGGCAGCGGCACGCCACGGCCCCGGGGCCGACGAGCGGCACCCGGGGCCGGGAAGGCGGACCGGCGGGCTACAGCGACCGCAGCAGGACCGCCGGGGACTCGACGCAGTCGGCGACGTAGCGGAGGAAGCCCCCCGCCGTACCGCCGTCGCAGACGCGGTGGTCGAACGTGAAGGACAGCTGGACCACCTGCCGGACGGCCAGCTCGCCGTCGTGCACCCACGGCTTGGGGATGATCCGCCCGACGCCCAGCATGGCCGCCTCGGGGTGGTTGATGATCGGCGTGGAGCCGTCGACCCCGAACACCCCGTAGTTGTTGAGCGTGAACGTCCCGCCCGTCAGGTCCGCCGGGCTGAGCCGACCGGCCCGGGCCACCTCGGTCAGCCGGGCGAACTCGGCCGTGAGCGCCTCGGGGTTCATACGGTCCGCGTCCCGGACGACCGGGACGACCAGGCCCCGCTCGGTCTGGGCGGCGAAGCCCAGGTGCACCGACGGCAGCCGGACGATCTCGTTCGAGGCCAGGTCCACGGTGGCGTTCAGCTCCGGGAACCGGGCCAGGGCCGCCGTGCAGATGCGGGCCAGCAGCGCCAGCACGGAGATCTTCGGGCCGCCGGCCGCGTTCATCGCCGCGCGGGCGGCCATGAGCTCGGTGGCGTCCGCGTCCACCCAGCAGGTGGCGTCGGGGATCTCGCGGCGGCTGCGGGACAGCTTGTCCGCGACCGCGCCGCGCAGGCCCTTGAGCGGGATCCGCTCGCCGGCGACGGAGGGGGCGGCGGCCGCCACCGGGGCGGCGACGGGCTCCGGGGCCGTGAGCGCGCGCAGGGCGGCCTCGACGTCGGCCCGCATGATCAGGCCCTCGGGCCCGCTGCCGGTGAGGCCGCGCAGGTCGATGCCGTTGTCCCTGGCGATCTTGCGCACGAGCGGGGAGATGACCGGCACGGGACCGCCCGCGCCACCCGCCGTCACCGCGGCCACCGCGGCCACGGCCGACGCGGCCGGAGCCACGCCGACCGGGGCCGGAGCGGGGACCGGCGCCGCAGCAGGAGCTGCGGCCGAACCACCCGAGCCACCCGGACCACTCGCACCGCCCGGCGCCGCCGGTCGCACGCGGCGGCGCCGCGCGGGCCGCGAGTGGTCCGTGCCGTACCCGACCAGGACGTTGCCCGAGCCGGTGCTCTCCTCGGCGGAATCCGCCGGGACCGTCGCCGTGCCGACCGCCACCGTCAGCAGCGGCGCGCCGACCGGGAGTTCCGTGCCCTCCTCGCCGAAGCGGGCCGTCACCACGCCCCCGTACGGGCACGGCACCTCGACCATCGCCTTGGCGGTCTCGACCTCGACCACGGGCTGGTCGATGGCGACCACGTCGCCCACCTGCACCAGCCAGCGGACGATCTCCGCCTCGGTGAGTCCCTCACCGAGGTCGGGCAGCTTGAACTCCAGTACCTGTGGCATCAGTTCTCCCACTGAAGGCGGGCCACCGTGTCGAGGATCCGGTCCACGCCCGGCAGATGGTGCTTCTCCAGCATCGGCGGCGGGTAGGGGATGTCGAATCCCGTCACCCGCAGCACCGGCGCCTCCAGGTAGTGGAAGCAGCGCTCCGTGACGCGCGCGACGATCTCGCCGCCCGGGCCGCCGAATCCGCTCGCCTCGTGGACCACGACCGCGCGGCCGGTCCGGCGCACGGAGGCGACCACCGTCTCCTCGTCGAACGGCACCAGCGAGCGGAGGTCCACGACCTCCAGGTCCCAGCCCTCCTCCTTGGCCGCCTCGGCGGCCTCCAGGCAGACGGGCAGCGACGGGCCGTACGTGATCAGCGTCGCGCTCGTGCCGGTGCGGCGGACCGCGGCCCGGCCGATCGGCTCCACGGCCGCGGGGGACTCCGGCGTCCAGTCGGACTTCGACCAGTACAGCCGCTTGGGCTCCAGGAAGACCACCGGGTCGTCCGAGGCGATCGAGGCCCGCAGCAGCCCGTACGCGTCCTCGACGGTCGCCGGGGTCACGACGTGCAGGCCCGGGGTCGCCACGTAGTACGCCTCGGAGGAGTCGCAGTGGTGCTCGACGCCGCCGATGCCGCCGCCGTAGGGCACGCGGATGGTGATCGGCAGGGGCATCGCGCCGCGGGTGCGGTTGCGCATCTTCGCGACGTGGCTGAGGAGCTGCTCGAACGCGGGGTAGGCGAAGGCGTCGAACTGCATCTCGACCACCGGCCGCAGCCCGTACATCGCCATGCCCACGGCCGCGCCGAGGATGCCGGCCTCGGCCAGCGGGGTGTCGGTGACGCGGTCCTCGCCGAACTCCTTGGCGAGCCCGTCGGTGATGCGGAAGACACCGCCGAGGGTGCCGACGTCCTCGCCCATCACGTGGACGGTCGGGTCTTCGGCCATCGCGTCGCGCATCGCGCGCGTGAGGGCCTGCGCCATGGTGGCGGGCTTGCGGCCGGCCGGGGCGGCGGCGCGGTCGCGGGCGGCGGTGGTCACGAGGCGGCCTCCGCGTCGAGCTCCGCGCGCAGCTGGGCGGCCTGGGCCTTCAGCTGGTCGGTCTGCTCGGCGTACACGTGGGTGAACAGGTCCATGGGGTCGAGCACCGGGTCGGCGTTCATGCGCTCGCGCAGGGCGGCGGCCATGGTCTCGGCCTCCTCCTTGGCGGACTCGACGGTCTTGTCGTCGAGCAGGCCGCGGGCGGTCAGCTCGCGCTCCAGCAGCAGGATCGGGTCGTGGTCGCGCCAGGCGTCGACCTCGGCGTCACCGCGGTAGCGGGTGGCGTCGTCGGCGTTGGTGTGGGCTTCCATGCGGTAGGTGACCGCCTCGATGAGGGTGGGGCCGCCGCCCGTGCGGGCCCGGTCCATCGCCTCGGAGAGCACCTCGTGCACGGCCGCGATGTCGTTGCCGTCGACCAGGCGGCCCGGCATGCCGTACCCGACGGCCTTGTGGGCCAGGGAGGGCGCGGCGGTCTGCTTGGCCAGCGGGACGGAGATGGCGAAGCCGTTGTTCTGCACCAGGAAGACCACCGGGGCCTGCCAGACGGCCGCGAAGTTCAGCGCCTCGTGGAAGTCGCCCTCGCTCGTGCCGCCGTCGCCCACCAGGGCGAGGGCGACCACGTCGTCGCCCTTGAGGCGGGCGGCGTGGGCCAGGCCCACCGCGTGCGGCAGCTGGGTGGCGAGCGGGGTGCACAGCGGGGCTATGCGGTGCTCGTGCGGGTCGTAGCCGGTGTGCCAGTCGCCGCGCAGCAGGGTCAGGGCCTGGACGGGGTCGAGCCCGCGGGCCACGGCCGCCAGGGTGTCGCGGTAGCTGGGGAAGAGCCAGTCCTGCTCCTGCAGCACCAGGGCCGCGGCGATCTCGCACGCCTCCTGGCCGACGGTGGAGGGGTACACGGCCAGCCGGCCCTGCTTCGTCAGCGCCGTGGCCTGGGCGTTGTACCGGCGGCCGCGGACGAGCTCGCGGTAGCAGCGGTGCATCAGCTCGGGGTCGAGCCGGTCGGCGGCGGGGGTGCCGAGCACGCGGTGGGGCTCGGCGTCCGGCAGCAGCGGGGCGGCGTCGGTACGCGGCCTCCAGGCGGGCGGCGGGGTGGGCTGGTAGGACGCACCCGGCAGCTCTTGGACCGTCATGGCGGCGTGCACCTCCTCGTGGGAAGCGGGCTGGGCGACCCAGCGGTGGCTGGGGGCAGGGGGCAGCCCCGGTGTGAGGTGCCTCACCAACCGATTGTTCGGTTGTTGGCGCAATTTGGCTACAGGCCGCTCGAGGCTGTGGACAAAAGGACGGACACGGCCTGGGATAGGCGCAGGACGTCCAGAAGAGGGGAGCCGCAGCCCATGGCGGATGAACAAATGGCCGACCCGGTCGCGGAGGGGCCCGAGGCCCCGCTTCCGGTGCCGGCCCCGGAGGCCCCGGCTCCCGCGACTCCGCCCCGCCCCCTGGACGCCATCGACCGGGCGATCCTGCAGATCCTCCAGACGGACGGCCGGGCCTCCATACGCTCGGTCGCCGAACGGGTGCACGTCTCGCGCGCCAACGCTTACGCGCGCATCAACCGGCTGATCGACGACGGGGTGATCCGGGGGTTCGCGGCCCGGGTCAACCACGAGCGGGCCGGCCAGGGCGCCTCCGCGTACATCACGCTGCGGATCGTGCAGAACTCCTGGCGGACCGTGCGCGAGCAGCTCCAGCAGTTGCCGGGGGCCGTGCACATCGCGCTGGTCAGCGGCGATTTCGACGTCCTGCTGCTGGTGCACACGCCGGACAACCGGACGCTGCGGGAGCTGGTGCTGACCCGGCTGCAGGCCATTCCGGAGGTGCTGTCGACGCGGACGCTGCTGGTGTTCGAGGAGACCGACCTGGACCCGTTCACGGGGGCCTGAGGGGGCCTCCCGGGTCCGGGGGCGGTCCCGGCCGGACCCCGGCGCCCGGGCGCGCCCCGCAGGGCCGCGCAGGGCCTCGAAGGCCCTCGCCGGGCCTTGCTGGGCCGCGCAGGGCCTCGGGGCGGTCCGGCCTCAGGTGCCGCCCAGCCCGTCCTCCTGCACCCGCCGGGCCAGGTCGATCTTGGTGTAGGTGGGCCGCCCGGCCAGCTGGTACTTCTCCTTGACCCGGTCGAGGTAGTACTTCGCCGTGTGCGGTGTGACCCCCGCCCGCCGCGCGGTCGCCTTCAGCGTCAGCCCGGAGGCGTAGTCCAGCAGCACCTGGAGCTCGCGCGGGGCCAGCCGGGGCCGCTCCGGCGCGGTGTCGTGCGCCCACGCGAAGGCCAGCTCCACGCTGTGCGCCGTACCGCCCCCGGCCACCGTCTCGACGGCCCCGACCAGGTCCTCCAGCGGGTGGTCCTTGGTGAGGTACCCGTCCGCCCCGGCCGCGACGGCCGCGACGATCCGGGAACGGTCGGCGACGGTGCTGATGACCAGCACGCGGGCGCCCGCCGCGCGCAGCCGCCGCACGTTGTCCGGCGGCTCCGAGCCGTCCTTGAGGACCAGGTCCAGCAGGACGACGTCGGGCAGCCGGCCGCCGGGAAGGCCGCCGGCGAGCAGCTCCCCCACCGTCGGCACCGCGGCCAGCAGCGCGAGCCGGTCCGACCCGGCCAGCCAGGACCGCAGCCCCTCGCGCAGCATCCGGTCGTCGTCCACCACGGCCACCGTGATCACCCCGGCCACCTCAGCTCGATCCGCGTGCCCTCGCCGGGTGCGCTGTCCACGTCCGCCGCTCCGCCCACGGCCGCCATCCGGGCCCGCACCGACCGGCGCAGCCCCGTCCCGCCCACGGCGCCCGCGCCGCCGACCGGCACCCGCTCCGGGTCGAAGCCCACCCCCCGGTCCACCACGGTGACCACCACCCCGGTGCCGTCGCCCACCGCGGTCAGCCAGGCGCGGCCGGTGCCGGCGTGGGTCCGTACGTTGTTGAGCGCCTCGGCCGCCGCCGAGGCGAGCGCGGTGGCCACCGGCCCCGGTACCGCCGGCAGCCCGTGGTACTGCGCGCTGACCGCCAGGCCCAGGCACTCGGCCGAGCGCACCGCCTCCTCCAGCGCCCGCCCCATCGGCACCTCGGACGGCGGCCCCGGCTCCTCCCCCTGGTCCTCGCGCTGGATCAGCCTCCGCAGGTACGCCGCCTCGCGCGCGCACCGCTCGCGCACCTGGGGGGCGTTGGCGTCCACCCCGCCCGCCGCGATGGCCGTCAGCGTGGCCAGGACGGTGTCGTGCAGGGCCCGGTGGTGGGCCATCCGCTCGGCCTGCCGGGCCCGCCGGGCCTCGGCCGTCACGGCCCGCTCCTTGGCCTCGTCGAGCATCGTGCCCTGGCGCTTGAGGTACCACCAGAAGACCGCGGTCATGACGGCCGAGGACACCACCGAGATGAGGTGGCCGACGAGTTCGCCCGAGACGTGTCCGCGGGCGGTCGCGTGCCCGACCACCACGGCCACCACCGCCAGCGCGCCCGCGCGCGGCCGCAGCCCCGCCCCGGCGGCGGCCGTGGCCGAGCCGCCCAGCAGCATCAGCCAGCCCTTGGGGGCCACCGCCTCGTCCCCGAGCAGCGCGGCCCCGACGAAGGGCAGGGCGCAGCCGGTCACGAGGACGTCGGCCCAGATCCAGCGCGCGTCGAACCAACCGCGCGCGTAGGCCGTCCCGTACAGCAGGAGGGTCAGCACCAGCGCGGTGCCCAGCACCGTCCAGGGCGCGGACCCGAGGGTGGTGCCGGGGGCCCGGCGGGCCACCGCGGCGACGCCGACGGCGAGGTGGCTGGCCCGGTAGAGGGCGGTGGCAAGAAGCAGGAAGCGCTGTGCGCGCTGCAGACCCGAGCCGACACCACTCACCACAGCCTCCGCCGTGAACACACCCCCCTGAAAGGGCGGGTACCGCAAGGCCAGTGGATCTCGGTAACTTCACGAACGTCAAGAACGTGACCAGACAGCCACTTTCGGATGTTTCCAGTCAGGGGGAGACATGGCGCCGACCACGCGGACGACCGCGGCCCGGCGCACCGGACCGGACGGGCGGCTGCGGCGAGCCTCTTGAGCCGCCCGTCCCAAATCGGGGGAATGGACCGCACCGGGGTACCCCGTCCCCGGTGCGGTCCTTGGCTTTCGTCCGGGTACGTCCCGGCATCCGCCCGGGACGTACCCGATGTGTGCCGGGTGCGTCCCGGCACCTATATGGACGGCGTCCGCAGCCCGTCGAAGGCCAGGTGCACCACCGCGTCGGCCACCTGCTGGGGGTCCGCCCCGCCGCCCGGGTGCGGCCGGTACCACTCCACCAGGGAGTTGACCATGCCGAAGAGCAGCCGGGTCGCCAGCCGGATGTCCACGTCGGCGCGCAGGTCGCCCTCGGCCTGGGCCGCCTTGAGCAGGTCCGCGACCCGGTGGTCGAACTCGCGCCGGCGCTCCAGCGCCCACCGCTCGGTGCGCGTGTTGCCGCGCACCCGCAGCAGCAGCGTGACGTACGGGAGTTCGCCGACCAGCACCTCCACGGTGCGCCGGGTGACGTACTCGACCCGCTCGATGGCCCGGCCGCGCAGCGCGCCCGGCTCGTCGAGGATCCCGAAGAGCCCGTCCAGGGCGCGGCTGACGGCCCGGCTGAGCAGCTCCTCCTTGCCCGCGACGTGGTGGTAGATCGAGGACTTGGAGATCCCGGCGGCCTTGGACAGGTGCTCCATCGACGTGCCGTCGTAGCCGCGCTCGTTGAAGACCTGCACGGCCACCGAGAGCAGCGTCTCGGGCGTGTACGTGTCCCGCCTGGCGGTGGTCATGCGTCCGCCTCCGCGCCGGAGCCGTCCGCCGCCCCGTCGCCGTCCTCGGCGTGGGCCGCGCCCGGGTCCGCGTACGAGGCCTTGAACAGCGCCAGCGAGGGGGCGTAGCGGCCGCCCGGGCAGCGCTCGTCGAGGTTGTGCAGCAGCTCGTACGCCCAGTCCTGGCCCAGGGTCTCGTGCCACTGCCAGGGGCCCATGGGGTAGTTGACGCCCTTGCGCATGGCGGTGTCGACGTCCTCCGCGGTCGCCGCGCCGCGCTCGACCGCGTCGGCCGCGAGGTCGATCAGCATCGCGACCGTGCGGGCCACGATCAT
The DNA here is from genome assembly GCF_044753805.1 of Streptomyces sp. NPDC093225. NCBI lineage: Bacteria > Bacillati > Actinomycetota > Actinomycetes > Kitasatosporales > Streptomycetaceae > Streptomyces > Streptomyces sp. NPDC093225. The sequence goes on along the minus strand of NZ_JBIVNX010000003.1, from coordinate 311,339 downwards.
GCCCGGGACGTCCCCGATGACGCTGACCTGCTTGCCGAGCTTCTGGAAGAGGCCGACGGCCGCGGCGAGGGTCTCCGGCGAGGTGTCCGGGGAGGCGGAGAGGGCGACGCGGGTGGCCGCCGCGTAGTCGAGGGCCAGGTCGAAGTAGACGACGTCGGCGAACTCGACCGAGGTCTTGCCGTCGGCGAGGACCAGCTGGCCCTCGCCGGGCAGCTGGATGTACGGGCCGCCGGTCTCGGCGGACTCGACCTCGATGCCGGCCTCCGCCATGAGGTCGACCAGCCCGGCGGCGGGCCCGAGGTCGCCCACCACGGTCACGGCCGCGGGGGCCTCCTCGGGGCCGGCCGTGTGCGGTTGCGGGGCGGCGGCGCCGTCCTCGTACGAGAACCAGCCCTGCCCGGACTTGCGGCCCAGCCGTCCCGACTGGACCAGCCGGCGCTGGGCCAGCGAGGGCAGGAACTTCGGGCTGCGGAAGAAGGACTCCCACACCGACCGGGTCACGGCCTCGTTGACGTCCTGGCCGATCAGGTCGGTCAGCTCGAACGGGCCCATCTTGAAGCCGCCGCTCTCGCGCAGCACCGCGTCGATGGTGGCGGGGTCGGCGCCCCGCTCCTCGTACACGGCGAAGGCCTCGGCGTAGAAGGGCCGGGCGAGGCGGTTGACGATGAAGCCCGGGGTGTCTGCGCACCGCACGGGGGTCTTCCCCCAGGCCAGGGCCGTGTCGTGGACCCGCTGCGCCACCGCCGGGTCGGTCGCGAAGCCGCTGACCACCTCGACCAACGGCAGCAGCGGCGCCGGGTTGAAGAAGTGCAGTCCGAGGAAGCGGCCGGGCTGCTTGAGCACCGCCGCGATCTCGGTGACGGACAGGGAGGAGGTGTTCGTCGCCAGCACGCAGTCCGGGGCCACCACTCCTTCGAGCGCGGCGAACAGCTCGCGCTTGACGGCGGTGTCCTCCAGGATCGCCTCGATCACGAGGCCGGCCCCGGCCAGCTCCGCGAGCTCCGCCGCGGCGCCGATCCGGCCGATCGCGGCGTCCGCGTCGGCCCGGTCCAGCCGGCCCTTGGCGACCAGGCGCTCGACCCGGTCCGCCACGGCGGCCGCGGCCTCGCCCGCCCGACCGGGCAGGGCGTCGTACAGCAGCACGGGGTGACCTGCGAGAAGTGCGACCTGGGCGATGCCCTGGCCCATGGTTCCGGTGCCGACCACCGCCACCGCGCGGGACCGTTCGATACCTGTCATGACCCCGATCCTCCCGCATGCACCGCGGCCCAACGGCCCCGGGCCTCGTCCCGCCGGGGCCCCCGACGTGTTCGCGCCGGATGGCTCCGGCCCTCTTGTCCCGACCGATCGTTCGGTTACTCTAGCTCCAGTCTGCTCTTCTCCACCTGCCTGCGCGCGATCCGCCGGCCCCTCGCCCGGCCGCGATCCGCCGGCGTACCGCCCGGCTCAACGAGGAGTTGGTCCCTGATGACCGCCGACCTGTCCGCCAACCTGACCGTCGCGTCGCTCTCCGAGAAGCACCGGCCCGTCCTGGACCAGGCGCTGGAGGCCATCCGCACCCGCGCCTACTGGTCCCCGCACCCGGAGCACCCCAAGGCGTACGGCGAGACCGCGCCGGCCGACGGCCAGGCGGCCTTCGAGGCGCTGCGCGGCACCCGGTTCGACCTGGACCAGCCCGGTACGGACGGCTGGGCCGGCGCCGAGGTCTCCCCGTACGGCATCGAGCTCGGCGTGGAGTACCCGCACGTGGACGCGGACGTCCTGCTGCCCGCCATGAAGGCCGGCATGGCCGCCTGGCGCGACGCCGGTCCCGAGACCCGCGCCCTGGTCTCCATCGAGATCCTGTCCCGCATCTCCGCGCGCACCCACGAGTTCGCGCACGCGGTCATGCACACCAGCGGCCAGGCGTTCATGATGGCCTTCCAGGCCGGCGGCCCGCACGCGCAGGACCGCGGCCTGGAGGCGGTGGCGTACGCGTACGAGGAGCAGACTCGCGTCCCGGGCGCCGCCGGCTGGTCCAAGCCGCAGGGCAAGCGCGACCCGCTGAACCTCGACAAGACCTTCACCGCCGTGCCGCGCGGCGTCGCGCTGATGATCGGCTGCAACACCTTCCCGACCTGGAACGGCTACCCCGGCCTGTTCGCCTCCCTCGCCACCGGCAACGCGGTGCTGGTCAAGCCGCACCCGCGCGCCGTGCTGCCGCTCGCGCTCACCGTCCAGGTGGCCCGCGAGGTGCTCGCCGAGGCCGGCTTCGACCCGAACCTGGTCGCGCTGGCCGTCGAGCGTCCGGGCGAGGGCATCGCCAAGGAGCTCGCCGTCCGCCCCGAGATCCGGATCATCGACTACACCGGCTCGACCTCCTTCGGCGACTGGCTGGAGGCCAACGCCCGCCAGGCGCAGGTCTACACGGAGAAGGCCGGCGTCAACACCGTCGTCATCGACTCCACCGACGACTACAAGGGGATGCTCTCCAACCTGGCGTTCTCGCTGTCCCTCTACAGCGGCCAGATGTGCACCACCCCGCAGAACTTCCTGATCCCGCGCGACGGCATCGCCACGGACCTCGGACCGAAGTCGTACGACGAGGTCGTCGCGGACCTCGCGAAGTCCGTGGACGGCCTCCTGGGCGACGACGCCCGGGCGAACGCGCTGCTGGGCGCCCTGGTCAACCCCGACGTCAAGGCCCGTCTGGAGGCCGCGGCCGGACTGGGCGAGGTCGCCCTGGCCTCGCGGGAGATCGCCAACCCCGAGTTCCCGGGGGCGGTCGTGCGCACGCCGGTGATGGTCAAGCTCGACGCCGCCAAGCCGGACCCGGAGGCGGCCTACCTGTCCGAGTGCTTCGGCCCGGTCTCGTTCGCCGTGGCGGTCGACTCGACGGCGGACGCGCTCGACCTGCTCCGCCGCACGGTCCGCGAGAAGGGCGCCATGACGGTCGGCGCGTACACGACCTCGGCGGACACCGAGCGGGCCGTGGAGGAGGTCTGCCTGGAGGAGTCGGCGCAGCTGTCGCTGAACCTGACCGGCGGCGTCTACGTGAACCAGACCGCGGCCTTCTCCGACTTCCACGGCTCGGGCGGCAACCCGGCCGCGAACGCCGCCCTGTGCGACGGCGCCTTCGTCGCGAACCGCTTCCGGATGGTCGAGGTCCGCCGCCAGGCCTGACCCCTGCGCACGGCTACGGGAGGTCCGACCCCAGCGGGGCCGGGCCTCCCCAGTGGAACAGCGCCATCGCGACGCTCGTCGCGAGGTTGTAGCTGGACACCTGCGGCCTCATCGGCAGGGACACCAGGTGGTCGGCGCGTTCGCGCAGCTCCGGCGAGATGCCGTGGCGCTCCGACCCGAACGCGAGCAGCGCGTCGTCCGGGAGGGCGTGGGCGCGGATGTCGTCGCCCTCGGGGTCGAGGGCGTACAGCGGGCCGGGCGGCAGCTCGGCGAGCGTGACGCGCTCGACGGCGGTGGCGTAGTGGAGCCCGGCGCCGGCGCGGACGACGTTGGGGTGCCAGGGGTCGAGGTCGCCGGTGGTGACGACGCCGGTCGCGCCGAAGCCGGCGGCGAGCCGTACGACGGCCCCGACGTTGCCCAGGTTGCGCGGATTGTCGAGCACGACCACGGGCGCGGTCCTGGGAGCGACCCCCAGCACCCGCAGGTTCGCCTCCCGCTCCGGCCGGGTGGCCAGTGCCGCCACGCCCGTCGGGTGCACCCGCAGCAGCAGCTCGTGCAGCACCTGCGTGGGCACCTCGCGGACCACCGCCGCGACGGCGTCGGTGACGTCCGGTGCCAGGCTCCGCGCGAGCGCGAGCACGGCCGCGCGGTCGTCGGCGATCCCGATGCGGACGTCGGCGCCGAAGCGCAGGGCGTGCTTGAGGGCGTGGAACCCGTCGAGCAGCACGGCCGCGTCGGCCGTCGACCGCCAGTCCAGCACCGCTTCGGCCAGCTCGGCGCCGCCCGGGCCGCCGCCGCGCCCCTGCCGGCGCTCTCCGCTCTCCTCGCTCATGCCCTCACCCTATGGCTCCGCCCCGCCCCTCCCGGGCCACCACGGGTTCCGCGCGGTGTCGGCGGCGGCTCGGTCCCGTGCGCGTGCGGTGCGGGTGCGTCCGTCGGTCCGTCCGGTCGGCCGAGCGCCGTCCCGCCGGTGCGGGCCGTCGCCCTGCGGGGCAGTTCCCCCACCCCGCCCTTTCACCGTTTCCCGAGGCTCCGCCCCGGCCCCCCGACCGGCGCTCCGCACCGGTCCGCCTCAAACGCCGGCGGGGCTGGATGGATCCCGCCGCCGTCGACTCCAGCCCCGCCGACGTTCGAGGCACGGGGTCCGGGGCGGAATCCCAGGCCACCTCCAGCCCCCGACCCTTGAAGCGCAGGGCCCGGGGCGAAACCCCAGGTCGACTCCGGCCCCGCCGACGTTCGAGGCGCAGGATCCGGGGCCGAAACCCAGACCACCTCCAGCCCCCCGACGCTTGAGGCTCAGAGCCCGGGGCGGAAACCCAGACCACCTCCAGCCCCCGACCCTTGAAGCGCAGGGCCCGGGGCGGAAACCCAGGCCACCTCCAGCCCCCCGACGCTTGAGGCTCAGAGCCCGGGGCGGAAACCCAGACCACCTCCAGCCCCCGACCCTTGAAGCGCAGGGCCCGGGGCGAA